>JAAZFA010000129.1 GCA_012511995.1 Thermoproteota archaeon
ATAATTGCGCACTGTTCCCCCAGAACTGACACTCATAGAACCGCAAACCATCTCCGCACTAATCCCTGTCCATGAATATCCATTTGTTCTCATGTAGGCATACCTGCTAACTGAAGCTAGAGCTGTATCTGTTTGTACGGTGTTTTTTGCCTGTTCGCCAGTGAGTATGCCATTTGGCATTCTGGAATTTTCTTCGAGAGTCAATGCTTTTCCAATCCATGTTGCACCGGTCTCAGGATACCAACCCATGTTTAACTTTTCAAGCTCAACAGTTATTTCATCATCGCTTAGTCCTTGTGCCCTGAATTCCTGAATCTTTAGTGTAACTGGATCAACAAAGTTCTCCGGAGGTTGCCATGCATCTATGTCAACCGTTTGAACATTTACCTGCCCCGCTACTGGAAGCATAATAGAAAAAAACATTGAAACGATTAGAACAACAGCAGTTATGCAATAAACACTTTTATTGTTTTTTCTCATTTTATTCACTCTCTTGCTTTAGCTGCCTAAATAATATTAACGCCTATAGGCTAGGACAGACTGTACTAGTACCTAGGACACTACATTCATAGAGAAAGTGGCTATTCAGTGCTGATTGTCATAGACTGCCCTTACGCCATATTCTAATGGTCTCATAGGCAAAGATTATGATTACTACTGTTTGTATGATAAGCGCAATTACATAAGCTTGGAAAAGAACAACAGGGTAGAAATAAAGCTCCACCAATAACCCCGATATAGAGAGTAGTAAATAAAAAAAATATCGTGGAATTAGAAGACGACTGATTTTGACACAATTCTGCAAAACCACCTTGTTGATAACAAAGTTTCCCGATTCACGTTTGATAAGCCCCATACTTTCCAATCGGATGAGATGATGTTGAGCAACTGAAGGACTGCTAAGACCCATTGCCCTTGAAAGCTCCCTAACCCCGATAGGTTTATTGTACTTTAGCATGAACCGATAAATCCCTAGCGCATTTCCCTTCAATGTTTCCCCAGAGTCTTTATCAGTAAACTGGCCCACCCGCTAATAAGAAATAAGCAGTATGAAGATTTAAGAGCTTTTCTTTTTAGGGACAACAACAAAATTTAGCAAACTGTACAGCAGTTAGTACACTTACGTACGGAAAATAGCATTAAATAATAGGTATTCGTTTAACAATATGCGGAGCTTAAAACCATGTTGAGCCTAAAAATACAAATGACCTTAGCTACTATGGCAGCTATACTATCAGGCTTACTTCTGCTTGTAGTAGGCTACTTAATCGCCCCTTACACAGCAGGTAGCGGCGGAGAAATACCCATACCGATACCCTCAACAACGAACCAAATTTTTACTGGTTTACTATGGGTAGGTTTTGCAGCACTCATTGCATTTTCTATTGTAGCACTAGGCATTATTATAACTCGCATAAGACAAAAGAAGCCTATTGTACACGAATAACCTTAAATTACCGCCTTCAAGCTGACTATGGTAAACGTATCATTCTGAGATTGTTAAATCAAAGATAGCCCCGCCCATACCCGTTTCTTTCCAGTTGCCTAACTCAACCATCAGTGTATACGTTCCAAATTGGGCCTCATCTAAGGCAGTTATTGTTAAGGTTACAGAGGTTTTCTGGCTGGGTTTTAAGCTTAGGGGGTTTGAGCTAAAACTTGCTTCAAATGGCTTTGTCATATTAGGCGAGTCCTCGTGG
>JAAZFA010000130.1 GCA_012511995.1 Thermoproteota archaeon
GATATACCAACTAGAACCATAATTGAAAAATACGTTCATTTTTTTCTCAACCCATTTTATGTTTCATCGGTTTTCAATTTTTTCGAGATTTACCTAGATGTGAATATGCAGGCTTATGGTTTAACCAGCATTTTTGACAAAAGACTGGTTTGTCTGCTTTAGGCTGGAAGGGCACTTCACATTCGACCCCACACTCACCGCATACTGCCTTAAAAGTTTGTGGGACATTAGCAGTCTTGAAAAGTTGATACTTTTTTAATTTCGGCCAACCAGTTTTGGCGTATCGTAACATTTCAGGGTTATCTTTTAACCAACGCATCATATGGAAAAAATTCTTACCCCGTTTCTCTTCACGTTCAGCGAGAGGTTCGTAGCCTAAATTCCGAATCTCATCTAAATAAGCGATTTCGACGAGACGTTGAGTTTCACCTTCAACATGTATGCGTTTTACACGGTCTTCACCGTAGACCTTCTGAAGCTCCTCAGCGGCAACATCAAAAATGCAGCCTTGACATATATGTATAGGTTCATCTGGTTTTAATTTGAATTTTGAAACCAAACGAGATACGACACGACTGGATTCCTGAAGGTATTCTTTTTCACGGAAAATATCTTGATAGTATTTAACATCGACTAAGTCATACTTGAATTCACCAGTTATATCATGGTAAGCGCCCACTACAACGCCGAAGAGTAAATCGCCGCTGCCTGCATCGTCAACAATAAGAGTCAATTGGACTACTTCACGCTCTTTCTAAGGCAATACTGCAAAGTGCTATAAAAACTCGCCTTAACAGTAGATATGAATACTTTGGTTATTTTCGCCAGACTTTGTGTGTTTGAAACGTTTATCCAATTGCACCAGACTTTGAAGGGTGCATTGGTAGAGGTAAGCTGTTGGTGTATTCTTGGTCTGCTTGGGGTCTCCATGCTTGATGTACTACTAGGTTGAGAGCGCTAAAACTATAGCAGATAATAGTAGTAGTGATCGCAGCTTCTTATTCACTGAGCAAAAATTTTTAGTTGAAACAGAAGATTAGCTAATAAATCATTTTATTTTGCCAGTGCAGAATATATTGTTTAAAAGTACGCTTGCATTGGTTAAATGCTCCAACTGTGGAAAAGAGCTTATACATATGGGCAAAATTATCTTGTTCGCTTCTACTTTCAACCCGAAAAATATAGAAATCAGTCGCTAATTCCGCTCTCTTCCCAATTCTTATAGCTGTTGTGATTACACGATTGAATCTGGAAAAAAATGGTGTTTGACAAAGACTGCTCTTTTTTGGACTATGTGTTAGAAAGTCAGTTTTTAAGTAAACAATATATCAAATTATATCCATTTCAAATATAAGTGGGTATTATGAAAAAGGGTGTCGCAGCAGTTTTGATCCTTTTGATAGTGGTGCTTATTTTAGTAGCGGTAAAACCCATAACCGCTCAGTCGATCCCTACGCCATCTGTACCAGAGTTTACTTTGAAACTTATCGACAATTCATATGATGTACCCACAACCACAACGTCACATACAAACCCCTATACAGGCGAAGTAACAACTAAAACACACCCAGGCTACCATGTTTCAAATAAAACAATTCAGGTAACCATTAAGAATCAACCATTTACCTCATATTCATTAAATGATAACATGATTTACCTATTCTATAATATTACTTATAAAGGGCATTATGAAGATAATTGGGCATATTATCCCTGGAATGGCAGTTTCAGTCGGAATTCATATGCACCTACTAGAATCCACCAATCAACCTCAGATTATACAGAAATTCAATTAAGTGCACCAACCGAAGGGCAAATGGATTTTAGAGTTCAAGCACAAATAGGATACTACACTGAACACAAAGAAACCATTCCAGTACCCGGAGCGCCATTCAGCGTATACACGTTCCATGGCGAAGTAAGCGGCTGGAGTAACACCCAAACAATAACTATCGATTCAACCTCAACTTCTACACCCAACCCAACGCCACCATCAACCCCAAATCCAACAACTACTTTAACGCCTACAGAACCGCCAAGTAGCCTACCCAGTGACTCTGATAACCCGATTGGACTTAGCATAGAACAGTTAACCATTATAGCTTTAATCATAGCCGTCATCGGTTTATCGGCTGCATTGTTGCTGTCCCGAAAACGCAAGGTGAAACCAGTAGCTTCTTTGTAAAACGTTTTTCCTACAGCCTGTTCAGACATACATAAACGAATTCTATAGAGTCTTTGAACCTGAAGCGTTTGGCAAGGGAAAAACTTGTTTGGGGTGATATATGGAAAACCGACCGAACAGAGCTTAAACTAATATGTGTTTTTATAAGTAGACCGCCAGAACTGCCCTAAAATCCTCTTGGTTCTCAAGCAATTTAAGATTTTTCGGGTATTCCCTCAAGTAAAAGTTCCACCTATGGAAACTCCAACTCCAGCCGATACTCCCACTTTACTGCCTGACATTAAACCGACTGCCTACATCAGCAGCTCAAGCACGAGCCTATCTGACCTTTTAGCGTTAAGCGGTCTCCCCAACAAGACTACATCCGCTATATATTTAGTAATCTTAGCCCTTGTATCACTCGCTCAAGTTGCCTCTTGGAGTACACCAACAAACATAACCAACAGCCCAAATCCAGATGCAGATGCATGCATGAGCAGCAACGGTGAAAAAATAGCCTTCGCACGCAATGATGGCAACGACTGGGAAATATATGTGGTTAACTCTGACGGCACCGGATTGAGGCAGCTAACTGATAATTTAGTAGACGACAGCGACCCCTCTATTAGCAGTGATGGCAGTAGAGTCGCATTTACGCATGATTCTTCTGGCAAACGCCAGATTTGTATAATTAATAGTGACGGGTCAGGTTTTAAGGAGCTAACAGATGGCACTCAAGACGATGTTCAGCTGTCTATTAGCGGAGATGGAAACAAAATAGTATTCACCCGTATAGTGGACAAAAATATTTTACTCTTTGTGATAACTTCGGATGGTACTGGATTAAAGCAGTTAACCGAGAGCAAAGGTGAGTATACTCTTTTTGTAACCAATCCTTCAATAAGTGATGACGGGAAAAAGGTTGCTTTTCAAGACAGCGTAGCTGTGGGGTCTAATATTTTTGTTGTGAACTCTGATGGAACAGGATTAATACAACTCACTACCACTTCAGGGGACTATAGCAAGAATATTTCACCGTCTATTAGTGGAGATGCTAGCAAGATAGCGTTCACATATACCGCTTCCATACTGGATGAGCACAGTAGTGAAATTTTTCTCGTAAACGTTGATGGTTCAGGGTTAACTCAGCTAACCAGCAACAACAAAGGCGCCAGATATCCAACTCTAAACGGTGATGGTTCAAAAGTTGTATTCCTGCAAGGCTTTGATAATTATACTGAAATATTCATCGTCAATGCTGATGGTTCAGGACTAACTCGATTAACCAGTAATAATGACAAAGAACAATACCCGTCAATAAGCGGCAGTGGTAATAAAGTAGCTTTTGAATCAAACGGTAACGTTGTTGTAATCACCGATGGCTCACGAGGGAATCAAACCCCGAGTCTAGATTATACAGGTAGTCTAAACGGGGAATTAGCCTTTCCAACAGAAATTATAGTTGTATGCTTAGTAGTTGCAGTGGTGGCGGCAGTGCTAGTAATCATCTATTTAAAAAGAAAAGGTTAAGCCGAAAAAAGAGTACGCTCTTAGACATTATTTGAGGCA
>JAAZFA010000131.1 GCA_012511995.1 Thermoproteota archaeon
AAAACAGTAAGCGCTAGATTAGTAAATTCGTAAGAATTCATCTTTTTCTTCTTCGTTAGCTTTATCCAAAAAATCGTCGCCACTTCTGCGATCCATTCGCAAAGCTACAAGCCCTTTGCGGGTTGTCTTGTAGAGTATGCATTCACCCTGGACTGCGCTCGGTCTTTTTCCGCTTGGAGCGATATAGCCTTCTTTGTTTAGCTCATCAATCCGTCGGCAGACAGTCTTGGATGTTACACCCCTAAAACCTTTAGTTTTTCTTAGCACATGAAAAACATCCTCTTTTGCCAGCGCATTCTTCTCTAACAAGGGCAGAATTATGCGGTTTAGTTTTTTCTGCTTACCGCTGAAAACCTTAAGCGGTATACCCTTGCACTTAGTTGGCGCCAAAGTTTACTACTCTCCCCAATCTTTGGAGCAAAGAGTAAGGCGTCAGAACTAGGCTATCATATTAACCACTGATTTTTCGACGGTTATGACCGAGGCAAAATTTTTCTAGCGTTAGAAAAATCATGGGTAAAATCCAAAAATTCGCCTCAAAAAATGCGTTCCATGACATGATTGCTAGTTTTTTGTTAAAAATATCAACTTACCGTTTGCTTTAACCGAGTTCTGAATCGGATTTTTACGGGTTGATTTCTAGCGCTAGAAACGTTTTATCGAGCATTTTTCTAGGGCTAGAAAATGCCGACTGGCGCAGTTGCGGGGGAACGGTCCACTTCTAAAACTTAAGCTTGTGACCATAGAATTTGTCTGGATCTTTTTTGTACGTTTGATGAACCTTATCTGTTAGATTTACTATGGGTTCTTCGTCTACCTCTGGGTTATAGGTGATTGTTACTTCGCCCTTCTTCTCCATCTCGGAGAGTTCGCAGACGACATCTATTAAGCCCCATTGATCCTTCGTTAACCCGTTAAGTGTAAAGTTTCTGTTTATGCCGCCAAGCGCCATAGTTTTGCGCATCCAAGCAGGCATATCCTCAGAAATCGAGTACTCTAAATCTCCATCCCTGTTACGTCTTGAAATGATTAGGTGTTCTTTGCGCATCTGCCCCATTCTGATTAGTAAATGCTTAAACATTCCCATGCTTATTCACCGATGTTTTCTCTTTTTTAGCGTAATATGAAGTATATCCTCGTTAACCGTCATTGTGAATTCCAACTCCTGCTTTAGGAAGGGAGTTAGCTCATCGTTTTGCTCTAAAGGAAACAGCATCAAATGTTGCGTATAAGTATATGGTGGGGCTGTTGGCTTGTATTTTTTGCGTATAGTCTTAGATTGAATCTTAACCAAATCTAAATGCTCCCACTATATTTTACTATTTAAAAAAGAGGGGAAAAATGAGTTGTTATGGATTATTTATTGTTTGCAACAGCTTCTTTATGGGCACCAGCCAACTGATTCGCAGTACAATGTAACCGCAGTGTTGCATCCAAGGTCTGCACAAGCCCATAGCCATGGACAGACCGGTGGAAAAGCAACGCAGAGTCCTGCGCACCCTAAATAGCACAATGCAACAATTGGTCCCACACAAGCTAGGCAACTTAGCCAATCATCAACTAGGAAAGCCATATTATATAATATGGGCTTGTCATAATCGGGCAGGTTTTGGCTAACTATGTCAGATAAGGCTCCGATTTTTTGTCCCATTGCAAAATAACGGTCTGCAAGTGGCACTATCGTTTCATCTTCACTTTGTTGGTAGATGTCGGCCATTTCGTTGGCAACTTGCGCAAGAGTAGCGTATAGTGTTGATAAGGTAACTGGCGAGTCAAATTCCACCATTTCTAATGATAAAACATCAGATCCTCCAGCTGGCGCATAGTTCACAATTGTTAGCGAGTTGTTGTAGGTATTCTCGTTTAATGGTACTAGACTTGAGTGGAGACTCACATTGTAGTCTGGGTGTTGAACTAAGTAGTTAAGTACATAGAATCGAGAAGTTAGGCCATCTACCGTTAATTCCGTTTGGATAAATTGAGCTGTAGTGTTTTCGGTTGATGTACTATCTGCATAGCTCCAAAGCAAGGTTTTGTTTTGGATAAGTTCAAGCGTTGAACCGTTAAATGTGTAGGTTATGAGTGTGACCGTATAATCTTCTCCTTGGTCTATCACCGTTTTATTCGTATCAATGACGCCGCTTGTATCAGTGCATTCTTGAACTCCTGTGAAACAGCCGCAATCGAGTCCAAGCAAAGGGACTATCTCTAAAGTTGTGGTTTCATTCTCTCCGACCCCTACAGAGACATGATGGTAGCTTGTAATTATTGGATAGTCTGCTTGAATCCAGGCTGTTATGCCGCCCTCCATGTTGTAAACGTTTGTAAAGTCGTGGCCCGTAAGAATCTGGCTTGCTTGTGCGCTTCTGCCTCCAACGCCGCAGTAAACCAATATTGTATCATTTTGGTTAGCTGGCAGTTCGCCAATTCTGCCTTCAAGTTCATTTAGGGGGATCAAGATAGCACCAAATAGATACCCCATTTTGTATTCGCTTTCATTTCTAACGTCCAAAATCACCAAGCTCGGATTTTGGCTTATCATTTGGTTAGCTTCTTGAACCGATACGTTTTGGTATTCGGGCTCTTCTGCAACTGCCGGTTGTATTAGCAGAAAGGTTGAAACCAATAGGCTGATAAGCATCAGGCAAACGATTGTATTCTTCTTTTTCAATCTTTCACCTCCTAAAACCAAGTTATTTCTTACGAGGCAAGAGGTAATTAATTCTATACTTTAGGACAAATTTGGGTAATTTTCGTTATCTCATGCCTTTAAATTGCAAGAATCAATGGATGTATAGGTGAGATTGGAAATATGCGCCCGAAAGTCAAAAAGAGGATCAATCATGATTGCTTTAAATTCTTGCAAAAAAGCATACAAGAAAACTGGCTCTAA
>JAAZFA010000132.1 GCA_012511995.1 Thermoproteota archaeon
CATGGTAAAGACATTACTCATAAACTGTTTTCAGGATTACAACCGAATAAACGAATTGTATGACGCGCTTAGTAAATTCACGGTATGTAAGGTCATCCACTATACAAATATCAGATCAGATTTTAAAGTCGGTCAAGATATCAGTGCCGTCGTGATAAGCGGATCTGACACAAGAATAATTAAACCTGAAGAGAAAGCAAAATATCAAAATGTCAGTAAATTTATTGAGCCATGCGATGTTCCATTACTTGGAATATGCTTTGGTCATCAACTACTTTGCTCAACATTTGGTGCTAAAACTGGAACTCTACACCAACCAGTAGTCGATAGGTTCGAGCGCGTTAGGGTAATTCAAACGGGCGACATTCTAGCTAGGTTTAAAATGGGACAGACAATTCCATTAGCAGAGTGTCACAGCGATTATGTATTAAAAGAAGGACTTGAAACCGTTGGCTTCAATATACTTGCTGACTCTTCCTCATGCGAAGTCGAAGCTGTTAAGCATAAAAATAAACAATTTTTTGGTGTGCAATTCCATCCTGAACGCATAACAATTAAAGACCAAACATATCCTGAAGGATACAAAATAATAGACAATTTTTACTGCAATATCGTAAAACGTCTAGGTATATAACGAGATTTTGACAAACAACACTATTAGCCAGTGTTTTTTGTGTCTAAAAAGTCATATAAAACTAATGAGTGTCACATTTTTTTCTTAAAAAGTAGCGCCTTCTTAACTACAATAGGTTTTATTCTGAACAAGTAACCATACAAGTAAGAAGCAAACGCAATTCATTTTTAAATAACTCTTGCGTAGCTTCCTAAGATTTTAATGAATGTTGAAAATTTTTCCAATGATTGCAATGCTTCTGTGCAGCGTTTTTCTGTTCGATGCCCCTCAAAATCGAGATAAAAATTGTATTGCCAAGCGGTGGTTTTGATGGGTCGTGACTCGATTCTGGTTAAGTTAATGTTGCGTGAAGCGAATTCACCGAGTGCATGATATAGTGCGCCAGGTACGTGTTTAGTTTGAAAGATAATGCTAGTTTTATCGTCACCTGTTGGCGCCACATCTTCATGAGCAAGTATGAGGAAGCGTGTATAGTTGGTGAGATTGTCGGCAATGTCTCTTGCAAGAATTTTCATGCCATAGAGTTCAGCGGCTTTTTCGCTAGCGATGGCTGCAGCGCTGAAGAGCTTGCGTTCCTTTATGATTTTTACTGATCCAGCAGTATCGTATGCAGGGATACTTTCCCATTTGTGTTTTTCAAGATACCCGCGGCATTGCCCCAGTGCTTGTGGATGAGAATAAACGGTTTCAACCTCTTCAAGTTTTGTCTGTGGGTTACCGATAAGAACGTGTGCAAGTTTTACTGCGACTTCACCGCAGACTTTGAGATCATAAGAAAGGAAAAGATCATAGTTTTGGTTGACGCTACCTTCAATCGAATTTTCAATTGGAACTACACCATACGGGACTTCGCCAGTTTTTACTGATTCAAAAACGTCACGAAAGTCTTTGCAGGAAACAGGTTCTGCATTACTTCCAAAAAACTTAAAGACCGCCATTTCACTGTAAGCGCCGGTTTCTCCCTGATAGGTTACCTTCATTGTTTCTTACCTTGCTTACGGTTCTTTAGTAAGCACTTGTTAATACCATTTATCATTGCTTCAACAGATGCCATTACGATATCTTCACGGGCTGCTCGTGCACTAACTATGTTGCCTTTTTCGTCTTCTACTTTTATGACCACCTCAGCGACTGCATTGGAACCACCTGTGATGGCTTCCAATCGGTATTCACTCAATCGGATTTTCTCCAAGTTACTTGTCAATTTTTGTATTGCTTTTAGAACAGCATCGACCGGCCCGACGCCTGTTTCTGCTGCGACATATTCGTTACCATCTAGCGCTAGGCGGACAGAAGCTGTTGGGATTACTTTGATACCCGTTACTACAGCCATATCACAGAGGTCAACGATTTTTTCTTCACCGATTACTTCGCCTAACACAGCTGAGGTTAGTGCTATTAAGTCAGCGTCAGTTACTATTTTACCCTTGTCCCCTAAATTCTTGACTCGTTTTACAATTTCTGTTAATTGTGCTTCATTGGGGTGAATGCCGATTTCGTTCAATTCTGCTTGGATGCCACGGGTACCGGCTAGTTTACCTGCGACCAGTTTTCTAGTGCGACCAACAAGTTCAGGGCTGATAGGCTCAAATGTTAAAGGTTGTTCGGTTACACCTCTAGTATGGATGCCAGATTCATGGGCAAATGCGTTCTCACCTACAATGGCTTTGTTTACTTGTACGGAAACTCCACTCAAAGATACCACCATTCGTGAGGTACTGTAAAGTAAGCGTGTGTTGATGTTTGTCTTGTAACCGTATGCTACATGCAGAGTTGTGACTACCTCTTCTAAAGCCGCATTGCCGGCGCGTTCACCTAAGCCATTGATTGCTGTGTGAACTTGGTCTGCACCGGCTTCAATTGCTGCAAGGCTATTTGCCACTGCTAAGCCGAAGTCATTATGGCAATGGGCGCTGATTGGAACTTTAATGATTTCCCTTAATTCTTTAAATAATTTGTGAGTTGTTCGGGGTATCATGCAGCCTACTGTGTCAGGTATGTTTAGACTATCAATACCTGCGTCTTGGGCGGCTTTGCATATTTGCTGTAAGAACGGCATTTCAGTACGGGTGGCGTCCATGGGTGAAAACTCGCAGTTTACGCCATGCTTTTTGACGTATTGGATTGATTCTACTGCTGAGGTCAGTACCTGTTCAGGTGTCATGTTGACGGCGTATTTCATCTGAACCGGAGAAGTAGGGATGAAAACGTGGATTAAATCTACGTTGCAGTCGAGTGCTGAATCTATGTCTTTTTTAGTGCATCTAGATAGAGCACAAACTTTTGAGTTCAGATTTAGTTCTGCGATTTCTTTTACGACTCGGCGTTCGCCTTCGCTACTACTGGGAAAACCAGCCTCAATAATATCTACACCTAATTTGCTTAGTTGACGTGCAATCTCAATTTTATCTTCAGTGGTTAAAGAAACACCGGGAGTTTGTTCCCCGTCTCGTAATGTTGTATCAAAGATTCGTATAAACCGGGGATTTTTATGAGTCATTTTTCTCACTTACTACGTTGTTATTGCTTTAGCAATTGCTTCAGCCATACCAATAGTTGTGGTTTTACCGCCTAAATCAGGAACTGTATTACCAGTAGCTAAGGTTTTGACTGCTGCAGTCTCTATTGCTGTTGCTGCCATTAAGCATTTTGAATCACTGTATCGCTCACCCAGCCACTCTAGCATCATTTTTGAAGATAGTATCATAGAGAGAGGGTTTGCGACGTGTTTACCTGCTATGTCAGGGGCAGATCCATGAATAGGTTCAAATAAAGCAAAGTTCTCGCCTATGTTTGCACCTGGAGCCATGCCTAAGCCTCCGATTAACTGGGCTGCTTCATCGCTTAGGATGTCACCGAACAGGTTACAAGTACATAGGACGTCGAAGTCATCTGGTTTTCGAATAAGGTTCATTGAGGCCGCGTCTACGTACATTTCATTGTATTGAATGTCGGGGTATTGTTTAGCGGTTTCTTGACATACTGTTCTAAACAAGCCATCTGTAATGCGCATAACGTTTGCTTTGTGAATAGCTGTTACTTTTTTCTTGTTATTGCGGAATCTTGCGGTTTCAAAGGCTTTTTTGGCAATGCGTTCACAGTTTTTACGTGTAATCACTCTTAGGCAAAGTGTGGTGTTGTTATCTATTGTAAATTCTTGACCGGCATATACGTCTTCGGTGTTTTCCCTAACAAAAACCATGTTAATGTTGGGGTTAGCAACGGATATGTTGGGATATGCTTTTAGTGGTCGTATGTTTGCGTATAAGTCGAATAGTTGTCTTAATCTTACAATAACGTCAGCGGCGGTTTCGCCAACTGGGCCTTTTAAGCAGGCTTGGGATTCTTTAATGATTTGTAAACTGTCCGCGGGTAGAGCTACGCCTCGTTTTTCAAGGACTAAGTCACCGGCTTCTGCTTGTATCATTTTAAGTGCTATGTCAAATTTTTGTTGAACTGCATCGAGTACTTTTAGGGTTGCGTCAGTCAATTCTGGGCCGATGCCGTCTCCCGGCATCAAAGATATCTTGTATTCAGTCATTTTTTTTCATCCTCTTTTGCAGGTTCTTGATTAAACCACCGTCAGTTAAAATGTTCATTATGGACGGGGGTAATTTTGTGCCTTGTAACGTTTTTTTATTTGTTAGATTTTGGATGATTCCATTTTCTAAATCGACGATGATTTCGTCGCCATTTTTTATCGATAAAGATACGCCTTTGCATTCAATTACGGGTAAACCGATATTGACAGCGTTGCGGAAGAAGATACGTGCAAATGATTCTGCGATGACACATTTAACGCCTGAGTATTTTAGGGCTAAGGGCGCCTGTTCGCGGCTTGACCCGCATCCGAAGTTTTTACCTCCGATTAAGATAACGCCTGTTTTAGCTTTGTTTACAAAGTTTGCATCTAAGCTTTCTAGTGCATGTTTACCTAACTCTTCAGGGTTAACTAAAACTAGGTATTTGCCTGGTAAGATTACATCTGTGTCTATGTTGTTGCCGAAGACTATGGCTTTGGCTTTGATTTTGTTATCCATTAAACTTTGATCTCCTGAGGGTTTGTTATTTTTCCTGTTATAGCACTAGCGGCTACTGTAGCTGGTGAGGCTAGGTAGACATTAGCTTTGGTGCTGCCCATTCTTCCGATAAAATTGCGGTTGCTCGTTGTAATACATGTTTCACCGGCTGCTAACAACCCGATGTGACCGCCTAAACAGGGACCACACGCACTACCGCAGACCATTGCACCTGCTTGTGTGAATATTTGAAGTAAACCTTCGTCGTTTGCTTGTTTCCAGACTTCTTGAGAAGCCGGAATTACTAGGGTACGAACGCCAGCTTTAACCGTCTTACCTTTCATAACCTGTGCAGCTAAACGCAGGTCTTCTAGTCTACCGTTAGTACAACTTCCGATGAAAACTTGGTCAATTAGAACGTTGCCGACTTCATTAACTAGTTTAACGTTGTCTACTGAACTGGGGCAAGCTACTTGTGGCTCCATCTTGGAAACGTCAAATTCGACGGTTTTTTCGTATTCTGCATCTTTGTCATTTTGCAGTATCTTGATATCAGGCATTTTTTTGACTCTGCCGGTTAAGAATTCATTGGTAGTTTCATCGGGGGTAATTATTCCATTTTTGGCACCCATTTCAACAGCCATGTTGCATAGCGTCATTCTACCTGCAATAGTCATGGCTTTAATCGTTGGACCTGTAAATTCAACTGCTTTGTATATGGCGCCGTCTACACCTAATGTGCCGATGATATGTAGGATCAAGTCTTTTGGTGTTACATACTTCTGGAATTTTCCCTTTGTGTTTATTCTGATAGTTGAGGGCACTTTGAACCATATTTTACCTGTAGCCATAGCTGCGGCTGCTTCGGTTGAACCAACACCGGTTGCAAACGAGCCGAATGCACCGTATGTGCATGTGTGGCTATCTGCCCCGATAATAACGTCGCCAGGTTTTACGTGTCCTTGTTCAGGCATAACTTGGTGGCAGATACCGCCTCTACCTACATCGTAAATTTTAATATTTTGCTCTGTTGAAAATTGACGCATTTTTTTGTGAAGCTCTGCTGCTTTAACAGATTCAGCGGGAATTTGATGGTCTAATATAACTATTATTTTGGTATTATCCCACACTTTTGAAGTGCCTATTTTTTGGAATGCTTCAACTGCTAAAGGACCAGTTAAGTCATGTATCATGACCATGTCGAGATTTGCATCTATTATTTCACCTGGATGCACATCTTTTTTCCCTGACGCTTTAGCCAAGATTTTTTCGGTAAGGTTCATTTCAATCTATTCCGGTGATTAATCTAGTATACATGTGATAGGAGCAGTTTCTAAAGAATGAGACGTTTAAGTATTTCCACCATGGATTTTCGGTTTATTGGTCGATTCTTATCGATTTTGCTCCGCGTGCTAATGCTGTAATGCCTGTTCTTGCAAGTTCAATGATTCCAAAAGTTTTCATAAGGTTTAGGAAGGCGTCAATTTTGTCGGGGGCACCTGTGATTTCAACTGTTATGCTATCGGTGGAAACGTCGATTATATGACCGCGAAAGACGTTGACAAAATTTATAATATCGCTTCGTTCTTTTGAGTCTTTGACATTGACTTTTATGAGCGCGAGTTCTCGCATAACGTAGTTTCCTGATTCCAGTTCGGCTACTTTTAAGACGTCAATTTGTTTAGCTACTTGTTTAATGACTTGTTCTACTGTTTTTTCGTCTTCATTTACTGTTATGGTCATTCGCGCGAGATCAGGTTGCTCAGTAGGTCCAACAGTTATGCTTTCTATGTTAAAGTTTCGGCGTCTGAACAAGTTTGAGATCATGTGTAGGACACCGGGTCTGTTTTCAACCAAGATGGATATAACTTTAGTTTTTCCTGCTTGCATTAGTAGTCCCCTCTTTGTTGTGGTAATCCACAGCCAGGTGGCACAAACGGAACCACATCAGTTTCTGAGCCAATGGGCACATCGATTACTGTTGTGACTTTGCTGGTTAGTGCTGTTTTAACTGCTTTTTGGAATTCTTCCATACTGTTTGCTCGGAAGCCTTGTGCACCATATGCTTCTGCTAGTTTGACGAAGTCTGGTGTGTTACCTAGATTAACTGCGTTGTATCGGCGATTGTAGAGCATGCGTTGCCACTGCGCCACCATACCTAATACACTATTGTTTAGGATTATAGCTATGACTGGGATATTTTCTTGTACACTGCAGGCTAATTCTTGCTCGGACATTATGAAGCTGCCGTCTCCTGCGATGTCTATGACTGGGCGGTCGGGACATGCGACTTTGGCGCCTATGGCTGCGGGAAAACCAAAGCCCATAGTACCAAGACCTCCGCTACTGATGAAGGTCCGGGGGTTGAGTGCTTTGAAGTACAGTGCAGACCACATTTGGTTTTGCCCAACTTCTGTTGTTATAATTCCGTTTTCGGGTAGCATTTCCCGTAGTGCCGTCAGTAAGTTTTTGGGGACTATGTCTTTTGGTAATTCTTTCAATAGCGGACTTAACTGTTCTTTAGCTTCTTTAACTCGTTTTATCCAAGCGGTGCCTTCGCCTTTCTGTAGTTTTTCTTTGACTGCCGAGTGTAGTTTATTGAGAGTTATCTTTGCGTCTGCAAGGATGGGAACGTTTACTTCTATGTTCTTATTTATTTCTGCATTGTCGATTTCGATATGAATTTTTTTGGCGTTTGGTGCAAAGGTGTCTAGGTTGGCGGTTGCGCGGTCGCTAAATCTTGTTCCAACTGCCAACAGCACGTCTGTTTCACTCATTAGCCTGTTAGCTGCAGGGTTGCCATGCATACCAATGCTGCCCAGTGAAAGGGGGTGTGTTTCTGGGAATGCACCTTTACCCATAAATGTGGTTGCTACTGGCGCCATTAGTAAATCGGACATCGCAATTAGTTCATCGGATGCATTTGAGCATATGACTCCGCCGCCTGCTAGTATTAATGGTGTCTCTGCCTTTGCTAGCAGTTCGGCGGCTTGACTAATTTTTGAGGGTTTAGGTTCTGTGATTAGTTTGTATCCTCTTAGGTTGATTTTATTTGTGAATTCAACTTTTGTTTGTCCTGATTGCAGATTTTTCGGTAGGTCGATTAGGACTGGACCAGGTCTGCCGGTGGATGCTAGATGGAATGCATTGTTGACCATACTTGGGATTTCTGTTATGTTGCGTGGTTGATAACTGTATTTTGTGACTGCGGTGACTATGCCTATTATGTCTGCTTCTTGGAAGGCATCACGGCCGATCATGTAGCTGGTGTTTAGTCCGGTGGATGGAACTTGACCAGTTATGGCCACTATCGGGGATGAATCCATGTATGCATTTGCGATGCCAGTGACTAGGTTTGTAGCTCCTGGACCGCTGGTTGCCATACATACTCCAACACGTCCGCTGGCTCTTGCATATCCTTCTGCTTCGTGTGCTGCACACTGTTCATGTCTTGCGAGTATATGGCGTATTTTGGTGTTGCCGCAGAGTGCATCGTATACTGGAAGTATGGCTCCACCTAAGATGCCAAAAATTGTGTCAACTTTTTGTCTTTCAAGGGATTCTAGTAGTGCCTGTGCACCGCTCATTTTAGTCATATTCAAACATGGTCTCCTGTAGATTTATGGAATATGGTCTCTCTGATAGAAAAGTTTGCGAGAATATTGTGGATTTGGAGGTTAGTCTGGGTAAGCTATTAAAATGGTACCCAACGATCCCAGCTATTGAGGTGACGATCCCTCATGTTTTTTCCTCTCTTAAGACTCCACGTATTTTTAAGGTACACTGTGAGCAGATAAAAAGTTTGTGGTGTAATTGCGCCTTGTTACTAGCAACTAATAATATGTTGTGTTTTAGAGGTGAATAAGAAACGTTGTTTTGAGCTGTTAAGTGTCTATACGTGTAGTTTTCAGTATTGGTTATGTGTATGATGTTTTGTAACAAGTGCATTTTTAGAGGTTTTGGTACAATTGTTGTTGTGTGATAGAATTGTAAAGGTTACGTGTTGAAAAAAATTTATTTGATTTTTTGCGTGAGATTGGTTTTTTGTGTTTGTTGTTGCATGTGGGGTGGTTTGGGAGTGTTGGTGTGTATGTAGGTTTGTATGTGTGGTTGTATATACGTTGGTTGGTTTTTTGTGTTAGGGAAATAGTTTGAGTAGTAGCCGGTCGGTGCTGCCCTGGTTGGCAGACGACTACTTCTATTTAACCAATTTTCTTTGAGATTTTTTTCTCCTTTAATGCAGACCTTAGTTAATGAGCAGGCATTAGCCGAATCCAAAAGAGTACCCTAACGCTATCGTGGCAATATTGGTCACATCCATGCTAGTTACTATTCCAACCACAGGTGCTCAAGAAGAAACGCAATCTGCTCCACATTCACTGTAATAGCAAAATAAAACAGCTTGAAATCACAATATTGAACCAACAGTTTTCCAACCCAAATACATCCGTCTACTTTGACATACGAATAAGATACAATTCAAACGAGA
>JAAZFA010000133.1 GCA_012511995.1 Thermoproteota archaeon
CCATTTGCATATGCTTTGTTGAAGTCACAGAGTGTCTGAGTTATTTCTACACCTTTTTTTCGGTTCAATGCCATCAGTAGTGTTTCTATTGTGCCATTTGGCCACATAGGGGCTACAACATCAAATTCTTTGCAGGTATTTAACATTAAATTTGCTACTTCTGGTTTTAGAAAGGGCATATCTGTAGGTACAACCAAACAATGGGTAGCGTTTACAGCTTTTAATCCCGATGCTATTGCTAAAAGTGGTCCCTTGACTGTTTTATTCTTCTGGTCTAATACAAACTTTATGTTATTTATTCTGTAATTCTCTAATAGCTGCTTATAACCTGTCATACGTGTTTTGTCATTTACGCAAACAGCAATTGTTTTAACAGTTTCCATCAAGTTTCCTATAACATGGATAAGAAGCGGGCGACCGTCTATTTTGGCAAGTGCTTTATCTTGCCAGGGCTGATTTGGTTGTTGAAACCTATCGGCGGTTCCACCTGAGAGAATGAGCGCAGCCCTTTCTTTCATTAGTTTCCCTCAAGTTATTGTTTTGAGTTTTTCTCTTATGAGTTGGACGAGTTTTTCTCCGTCTTGGGGTATCTTCATGTAGCGTATTTCGTTGAAGCTTGATTCAGTGGCGTTTTCTGCGACTATTCCTGTCACTGCTAATATCGGTGGTACGGTATAGTGAAGCGTATTCTTTAGGTCAGCTTCATCTTTTGCTGCAAGGATTTTTAGTATATCAACCCGTTTGGCAATTAAATTGTGGAATCCTTCGATGAATATGATGTCAAGGCGCTCTTTTTCTAGCAGGCTCAATATTTTATCTAGATCTTTTAATTCTCGCTGTGTCTTTTTTATGATGTCGATTTCTCGAGGTGAAATAGCGACGACTACTTTAGATCCTGCATTTGCATAGCGCCATGTATTTGTACCTTCTCGGTCAATTGAGAAGTTTTTGTGATGGATGTGTTTAATGGCTCCTACGCTGTAACCTTCGTCTGAAAAGCGGTTGATTAGGTACTCTACGGTTGTTGTTTTTCCTGAACCGCTTTGTCCAACAGTGGCGACTACTAAAACCGTTTGTTATACACACTCCATCTTGTCTTGAAGCTATGTCGATTATAATAAATTATGCCCAAACATCCGCTTTTTAAGGGTTACATCTTTTGCCGGTTACCGGTAGTTTCTGAGCGAGGGGGCGTGATTATAATGGTTGAAATAGGTGGGTAAGGGTTTTGTTTATAGTATTAAGAATTACAAAGCTTTGAGTCTATTTAGACATGAGGCTTTTAAACTACGACTAATATGAGTAACAATTTTGTTATATGGACAGATAAAACAAATTGCTGAAAAAACAATATTTTTATGCTAAATACGTAGATTTTTAATTATAGCATAAATCAGTATAATTAATTTGTTATATAATTAATTTCAAAATAAACTAGTATATGAGGGTGAAAAATGATTCAATTCGCATAGATACATGTGTGCTTTTGTTTTTGTTTTTGTTTTTGCTGTCACTCGAACAGGATGCAGATTTGGAGAAATTCATCCGCTAGATCACTGAGGTAAAACAAATGACGCATTTAGGGTTAATTAAAAAATTGCATACAGTTACAGTCCTTTCAGTCCTTCTATTGTTTTTCTTTATACAGGCAAATATTGCCTCTGTAGAGGAAGAAACTGCTAATAAGACTCGAGGAGTAGAACAAAATAGACAAAAAAGATTCACAAGAAACTTATAGATACAGAAGAAGCGCTCGCTTTCTTGAGAGACATGTTTCAGCTTGGTTTGGCAAGCTATGAGGCTGCATTAACAACAAAGGCAACAAGCAATTGGTCTTGGTTAGAAGGAGTTGTTCAAACAACAGAGCAGTACAGACTGGATTCTACTGGCTTAGTTGGCTCTGAGGGCTAATATGGAACAAGCATCTTAACAGTGAGTTTTGCCCTCTGGGGCGACCAATTGACCTCATGCTCCTTCTATGAGGTATCACAAGATCCGCCTTTATACAGTAAGCAACCGGCCACTGATTTAAAGAATGCTACCTTAGTTTTTCTGCAAAATTACCAAACTCGTATTATTGATGTCTAACCTAAATAATGTGTCTATTGGATACGGTAGAAGTTACGTCTAATGCAACAAAAGCAACTGGTAATTTAGAAGTTAAAGCGTTGGCTGAAAATTACAAGACTCTTTTTTACACTTGAAGCAAAACGCTCAATGAAGCTCCAGTTACCCTACTATAGTGGAAAAACATACAGCATCTACTGTACAAATTCATACTCACAATCCGTCTAATACGGTCACTTAACAATCTACAGTTATGGCAACGGCACAACAACACCTACACCTGAAACACA
>JAAZFA010000134.1 GCA_012511995.1 Thermoproteota archaeon
AGAAAATTCAAGTGATTGTAGTTGACGGTGCTTCGACAGATAATACAATTCAGATATGTTCAGAGTTTGAACAAAAACATCCTCAAACTTTCAAGGTGATTTCTGAACAAACAACTTGCGGTAAACCTGCTGCGCTTAATTTTGCAACGAAGTATGCAACAAATGATATTATTGTTACTTTTGATGCTGATAGTGTGCCTGAACTGGATGTTTTGCATAAGGCAACCGGGTATTTTAGTGACGAAAAATTGGTTGCGTTGCAAGGGAGAACCATTTCAGTTAATGAGAAATGTAATATTTTAACGAGGGTTATTGCTCAAGAAGAGAAAGCTTGGTATCAAATGTTGTTAAATGGTCGGGAGAAACTTCAATTGTTTGTTCCTTTAAATGGCACCTGTCAGTTTGTTAGGCGTGCTATTTTAGAGGAACTGGGTGGTTGGAATGAAGATTCTCTTACTGAAGATGTTGAATTGGCTTTAAGGTTAGTTGAAAAGAATCACCATGTAAAGTATGCGCCTGATGTGTGTTCTGGCCAGGAGACTCCGACTGTTTTGCGTAGTTTAGTTAAGCAACGTGTTCGGTGGTATCGTGGGTATATGGAGACAGCGCTTAAGTATGGTCGGCTTCTTAACAACATTAATAAAACTACTTTGGATGCAGAGATTTCTCTTGCTGGGCCATACATGATGGTTGTCTCGCTTTTGAGTTATATTAATTGGTTTATTGTTGCAGTTTTTTTTGCTCAAAGTACAGTCATCATTGATTTCACCGGTTTGGTGATTGCATTAACAGCGGTTTCTCTTGTTACAATAGGTATTGCGTTGACTACGCAAGAAAAACCAGTTAAGACCCGAAACATTCTCTGGATTCCCTCGATTTATGTTTACTGGCTGTTGCAAATGTTCATAGCGAGTTGGGCATTTCTTAAGCTAGTTTTTAGGCAGAAGAGAGAATGGAGTAAAACCGTTAAGAATGGTTCGCATACCCCAGACAACTGTAAGGGGAATAGTCGTGTTTCCTTTAAACTAAATTTAAAGATGGATTCGTACAAAAAATAAACGCAGGTTTTAAGATTGACACCCACGAAAAATAAATTGCAGATGAAAATGCATTTTAGAGAGTTTAAAACATTTCTGCAGGGAATTACGCTAATGGGTTTAGGCAAGGCACACATTAAAAATTATTTGTTTCTTCGAGGGGGTGATTAGACAAGTTTGAAAATTTGTTTTGTGTCTTCTTATCCGCCAAACAGAGCTCGTTTAAGTGAATATGCTCTGAATCTAGTTAATGCATTAGCAGATTTGGATTCGATAGATGTTCTTTATTTATTAGCAGATAAAACGAGTTATCCTATAGAACCAGTTATACATAATCCGAAGATAAAGGTTCTAAGAATTTGGAAGGCTGATTCGATTTCTTCTATTTTTAGGGTTATGCGTTTTATTGCAAAGATTAAACCTGATATTGTTCATTTCAACGTTTCATTTCAGAGTTTTGGGCGATCGAAATTGACTAATTTTGTTGGTTTATCCTTGATTAATTTGTGTCGTCGGTTTGGGTTTCATGTTTTAGCAGGTGTTCACACTCTTGCGGATATGGCGGATCTTGAAAAGTTTAACGTGAAGCCTAATTTACTCAATAAAGTCGGAATTCTTGTTGCTACAAAAACGGTTTTGACAGCTCAGACTGTGGCTGTGTTGGTAAAAGGGTACAGTGAGTTTTTAAGGCAGCGTTACCATCACAAGGGTGTTATTTTTGTTCCACATGGCGCTACGGTTGAGGATCCGCCAATAGATCATTCTAAGAAGGTGATTCTTCTTTTTGGTCATATGGGACCACATAAAGGTCTTCCAGTAATGCTGGAGGCTTTCAAAAAAGTAAGGTGCGAAAATAACAATGTAAGATTAATTGTTGCGGGTACAAATCATCCGAATTATCCTAATTATCTTCATCAGTTTAAACAAAAGTGTGTTCTTGGTGTAGAATATACTGGGTATGTTCCCCATGAAAAACTTGGATCTGTATTTGGGGAAGCTAACGTTGTAGTTTTGCCTTATCATGCGGCTCCAGGGACGAGTGGTGTGTTTCATTTAGCGTGTGGTTATAGTCGGCCTATTGTTGCATCTGATTTGCCCGAGATAAGGGAGCTTGTTAACCATGGTGCTTCAGCTGTTTTAGTCACTCCGGGGAACGTGGAAGCACTCAAGGATGCTTTGTTGTCTGTTTTATTTGATGTACAGCTTGCAGATAAGATGAGTGAACAAAATCTGCAATTTGCTAAGAAGGGAAGTTGGACTACGGTTGCAAAGGCTTATGAAGATGCTTATTTTACGCTACTAAAACAATAATTGAAAAATGCAAGTTTAGTTTAACGTTTTTGGGAAAATCTTTAACTGTACATATTGGTTTCTCTATTGTGCCTTGAATAGAAAAAACTTGTTGGCTCCATTATTTGCCTTCTTTGTACCCTTCGTAGTTAGGTTAATTCCTGAAGTTTTGATGGGACCCTATTTGGTGGGTTTTGATGTAATGGCTCACTATGTTCCGACTACTTTGCTTTGGCTTAATGGAAATGTTACGTTGATGAGTTTTGTCGCTACAGCACCTTTACTCTATACGTTGACCGCTGGCATGACTGTTTTAACTGGTTCGGTTTTTATAGCTCTAAAAATTTTACCGGCACTTTTACTGGGTGCCCTTGGTTTGTCGATTTATTTTTTTGCTCGGCGTGGTTTGTGTTGGTCTTCTACGAAAAGCTTCGTTCCAGCATTAGTGGGAACGTTGTATTTTTTAGCTCTAAGGATTTCGTGGGATGCTCTACGTGAAGAGTTAGCGATAATCTTTCTTTTTTTGACATTAACAATTATAACTCAGATTGTTGCTGGTAAATCTTTGAAGAAGAATTATGTTTTGTTGTCCTTGACTTTGAGTGCAATTATATTATCAAATCAAGTTGTAGCGATCCTTGCGCTGGGTATAGTTTTTTTCACTATAGGTTACACCTTGCTTCGTATGAGTCGAATCACTGCCCTTAGATTGGCTACTTTTTCTATACCAGCTGTTATTTTGTTTCTTGTAATTTTCTATTTATATCCCAGCATACCTGAGTATCGTTTAATATTTGGGTTCCCCGAAACGCCTGATGGTTGGCTGTCACTTTTTGGTTACTCGTCGTATTCTGAGATGTTAACTGTTGAATCTGTGTTTGTTTTGTATTGTTTTGGACCTATGTTGCCTCTTGCGTTGCTAAGTGTAAGGCGTTTTAATAATTTTCAAATGCGTAGTTGGGTGTTTTTAATTGTCATTGCTGCTTTTATTCCTCTAGTTAGTCCAAGTGGTTTACGGTTAGTTATGTTGATTACTTATCCTTTAGCATTTTATGTTACTGAATCGTTGGGGTTGTTAAGGGATGTATGTTGGAAACGGTTAAACAAGGTTTTGTTTGGTGGTGGCTTAGTGTATTTAGTGTTGGTTACTTCTGTTTTTAGTTTTGGTTTTTTGGTTATGTCCCCTGAGGAGCCGTTTCCTTACTTTAAAGCTGGTGAAATGAACAGTAACTTCTATCAAATACCTACTTCTATGCTGCAGAATACTGTTCCAAAAGATGATTGTGCTGATGTTTCGAGGGCATTTGAGTGGTTGAAGATAGGTATGAATGAAACGGATGTTTTGTTGTCTCATAGGGCGTTTTATGGTTGGGCGCTTTCTAATTTTGATGAAAATCAAGTGGCTTTGTATGAGTATGACAATCCTTTAGATGTGGCTGTTAATCTTGATGGCGATTATAGCAATGTTTACTTGGTTTGGTGGGTTGAAGGAAAAGGCTGGTATGGGTTGCCAACGGTTCCTTCGGTGTTTCATGAGGTCTGGGTTAATGGTAACATTGCGGTCTATACTTATTCTCCAATTTAAGAATTATAATGAAGCATTGTTTGTTAAATTTATCTTAATATAGTTTTACCATATATTATTTGAAAATATTTTAATGGTACTTTTACTTAGTGTTTGCAATATAGGTTTTATCCAAGTAACTGACGTTCAGTTGTTAAATCCTAAAAAAGGAGAAGGAGGCTTATGACTTTATTTCGTTTTGTATCCTTTTTGTCAGGCTATAAATCAAAGGTATCAAGACGATAGCAAGTGCTATTGCAAATCCCCAAGCGACTGTACTAATAATACCAGTTACCCCTGTGAACGA
>JAAZFA010000135.1 GCA_012511995.1 Thermoproteota archaeon
CGCAAAGAACTCGAAGACTTATACAACAAGTTAGAATACGTTATTACCCCTACCTTCTATGCCCGTCGTGATGAATGGATATGGTTGATGAAGAACTCAATCGGTAAAATTGCTTATTACTTTAATAGCCATCGTATGATGCGACGTTATGTTACTGAAGCCTATCTATAGGCATTAATTTACTTTTTACCCCTTATTCGATGCAGTAAAGAGGTAGAGAAGGTCAACAACGTGATAGAAGAGATAAGTGGTTACATTTAATGCATTGAAATAAGCAATTGAATACTATAGAAACACTTTCTCGGTACTAATGAGTACCTCCACTATTGCATAAACTAATCCAATAAATCGTTTAACTGTGCAAACAGAATTAAGAACTGATATCCTTTCTCAGTTGTCGTATACTTCTTATGTTATTTTGTAAGTAGAACCTTGTTCCAGTCAATGAGTATATATGATTTTTAATTGCCCATAATTTGGATTAATGTTATACCTTGTGCTGTTTTGGTTCTTCCTATTTCAGAATATAAGCAAATTTCTGCAATAATGTCTATTTTTGAATTTTCTTTGTCCATTAATATTATTTCTTTTTTTATCATCATTTCTTCAGTGGTAACACTGCTTAAACGAATGTGATTGTAAGTCAACAGCAACAACCAATCGAAATATCGGATTAATTGTTAACAATTTAAATAACTTGAACAGTAACATGACCTGAAAGGCGAAAGTTATTGAACAAAAAAATGAATCTATACTCTGATGGTGGAGCAAGAGGCAATCCTGGACCAGCTGCAATAGCCTTCATTGCGACAAACGAGGCAGGAATAACCCTAAAAGCTGATTCATGCTTCATTGGATACCACACTAACAATCAAGCAGAATATCAGGCTCTTATAATGGGGCTTGAATATGCTGCTGCAAACCAAGTGCAGGAAGTCACCTGCTATCTCGATAGTGAATTAGTTACTAAACAAGTCACTGGCCTTTACAGAATAAAAAATACAGAATTAAAACGCCTTAACAAGCAAGTGAAAGATTTGTTAAATTGTTTTAAACAAGTCAATATTCTAAACGTTCCTCGAGAACACCCTCAGATTACTAGAGCTGATTCATTAGTTAATAAAAAGCTTGATGAGCAAACAAAATAACTTTCGATTAAAAATAACCCTAACTAGACTTAAAAATAGCAACAAAGCAAGATAGTTGAATACTTTCAGGAAAGGTTATTCATAGAATTTTGGTCTAGCCTGTTTACTGTATTCTTCGATTGCTTTTGCTCTTTCTTCTTCTTCTTTATCTTTTTCTTTAGCTTTTGCTTCAGCAGGTTGAGCGACTGTTTTTTCGAAATCGCCATCTACATTTTTGTAGCTGCCTTCCAAAGCAGTTATGTAAATTTTAAAATCGGCTAAAGCATTTTCTGCTTGGTGGTGTGAAGTGTGCACCTGTTCAGAAAGTAAAATTATTAGATCTAAAATGCTTCGTAGGATCTGTTTGTCACTGTCTGGTGCTTTGTCATAGTATCTTTGGAAGATACTCAACAAATCCATAAACATGTCATCTACTTCTTTGGTCTCCCTTTTAAAGAGGTTCTCAGAAGTCAACGACTTAGTTTTTAGAGTTAGCATAAGATTTTTCAGAATAGCAGAATCAGAATTAGTCAAAAATAAAAACCCCGACTAGCGTATATGTAGTCAAGGAGTTATATTTTTTGGTTAAATGATTTTGTGTTCTATCCAGAAAATGGGATACACTTTTAGTTTAAATAAATTTCTGCTGGAATTAAATAGCCTATCCCTTCGCGCAGTCTTGTATAGTTGTAGTAGCCGTATGAAACTCCAGTACCCTTTGAAGCGGTGCGACTCTGTTTGATAAGCTTTGCGGAAAACTTCAACCTTGCCACACGTAGCCGACCACGCACACTGGCACAAACATGCACGACCCCAAACTCCCCACAACGCAAACCAACGCCTGATGTTTCACCCCTTGCAAGTTTAAACCAAGTTCCCTGACCAGTAAGAATCTGCCTCAAAGCACCATACCGCCTAACCACACTACCCAGCAGTAACATAGCATTCCCGCCAGTAAGATTCCAAACCTTAACTGAACCAGTGGCAAATCTTGAATGACCATCTTGATAGCTAATCATCCACCAGTCGTTGTCACAGAGCTTAAAGTCAGCCTGCCATAGGCTGTTGTTGTGTACTCTTACAAAACGCTTAGTTCCCCGCGTCTTTCTTGGCACAGTTACTGGGATGGTTTAGGCCTGCTTCACAGATAATGCAGTAAGCCAAGTTGTGGTCTACATCATAGCCCTTGAGTCTTAAGGTGCCCGCGACCTTTTTGGGGTCAAACCCATCAAAGGCTTCCCTAAAGTGTTCCCTGCGCTGAAGTATAAGCCACCATGTAAGCCCCGCCTGAAATCCGCCTAAAACAAGAAATTCAAAAAAGCGCTGGTCATCATGCAGAGGAAAACCC
>JAAZFA010000136.1 GCA_012511995.1 Thermoproteota archaeon
TTGATGGTAAAGATACAGGTAAACTCAACCTCAAAGAATTATCCCGCTTAATGGGATATGTTCCTCAGAGTTCAACAAGCTCTTTTCCATTCACAGTGTTCGATGTTGTCATGATGGGTAGAAAGCCCTACATTCACTGGAGTATCGGTGAGCGTGATAATGAAATCGTCGCGCAAATGCTAGACTTCTTTGGTATCGGGCACCTTGCAATGCGTCACTTCAATGAACTCAGTGGAGGTGAGCAACAAAAAGTAATAATCGCTCGCGCACTGGCGCAGCAACCGAAACTGATGCTTCTTGATGAACCCACCAGCTCTTTAGACATCAGGCATCAACTCGAAATCCTCTGCATACTAACGAGTTTAGCACAAAGCAAAGAACGGTCTGTAATTGTGACGATGCATGACTTGAACTTAGCAAGCCGTTTCTCAGATCGTATGTTAATGCTCAAAAAAGGTTCTATATACGCTTTGGGCACACCTGAGGAGGTGTTAACCGAAGAAAACATAGAAGACGTTTATGGAATCAAAGCAAAAGTTACCACGTCCATTATTGGCAAACCCCAAATCACGCCAATGATTCGTGACATTAACGAATACACAACAAAACTATCGCCAATAATCGCGGTACACTAATTGGAGAAGAAAAAAATGGTAAAGTTAAAAGTAGCCTTTGCAACAACAATCCCCAGCGATGCAATACCGGCTATAAATGCCGTTAAAACGATAAACGAAAAAGCCCTTAATACAGTTGAGCTTTGTCTATGGAACAGCGGAGATTTCCGAGACTTCGGCACACTAGATAATTTCATTAATTTTGCAAAAAATTCTCACATAGTTCTACTACATTTGATGGGTGATTTGCCTGAAATGGACCGGCTTGTTGAGGCTCTAAAACCCGCTAAAGTCCCCCTTATGATTGCATCTTCTTTCATGGGGGGTAAAGATTACAATAAGTACTCCACCGTTGAAGTCGAGGACCGTCGAAATATCTTTTACTACCTAAACTATGGTGGAAAAAAGAACTATGAAAACCTAATGTACTACCTTGCAAACCGCTTCACAGGTGCAAATTATACTTTCGAGGCACCCACCAAACCCATCTGGGAAGGCATCTATCACCCAGACTTTAGTGACTCTCTTCCCTCCCTTGCGGAGTATCTGGAAAAGAAGGTTGACGCTAAACGGGTAACGGTTGGATTATGGTTCCATCAAAACCATTGGCAAGGTGGAAACACAAGCTTTGTTGACTCTACAATCCGTGAAATTGAAAAGCAAGGCGCTAATGTATTGCCTGTCTTTTTCAGCGGCTCAAAAAACGAGAAGCTCGGTATGAATGGGTTAGAATGGGTTATTGATAATTACTATCTCAAAGATGGTAAACCCATCGTTGATGTAGTTATCAGCCTGTTTTCTTTTTCCTTTGCCACCTGTCTTGCTGGCTCGGAAGCTTCAGGTGTTCTAAAGAAACTTGATGTTCCCGTAATCAAAGCTATCCTTTCATGTAACACTGAGCAAGAATGGCGTGAATCCATTCAGGGCTTAAACATTATGGATATTTCCGCTAACGTTGCATTGCCCGAATTGGATGGTACCATAATAACGGTACCTATTGCCACGATGGATTGCTGCCAAATGAACCCAACTACCAAGACAAGGATAATCAAATACGAATCTTTACTTGAACGGACACAGAAACTGGTTCATTTATCCATCAACTGGGGCAAACTACGGTTCCTTTCGAATAAAGAAAAGAAAGTTGCAATAATATTTCACAATTACCCTCCACGAAATGACAATATTGGTAAAGCTTTTGGACTTGACTCAGGTGCTTCAGTAATGAACATTCTAAAGGGACTAAAAGAACAAGGTTACATCTTGGAATCGATACCTGAAAGCAGCCAGAAACTAATGGATATAATCATCAATGGCTTGACAAATGACCGCCGATGGGCCAGCTCCCAAGAACTCTCAGAGCGCGCCATAGATAAAATCTCAAGTGAACAGTACCAAACATGGTTTGATGAATTACCTCTTGATGTCTCTGAAAAAATGGACAAAGACTGGGGGTCTCATCCAGGGAAAATTTTCACCTACAACGGTAAATTGCTGGTTGCCGGATTAATCAACGGCAA
>JAAZFA010000137.1 GCA_012511995.1 Thermoproteota archaeon
ATCGACAAGGGCTACATTTACTTGAATAAAGATAGAATTGCGCGTTTACTACAGGAAGAGATTAAAAGTCGTGTAGAAAAACGTCTTGATATTCCTGAATTAAAAAATCTTCCTGAAGATATCAATATCATTGCAAACGAACTCTCTGTTTTGGCGCAAGAGATAATGGGACAAGAAACTGAAGAAATGCCCAAAGTGGTTGTGCAAGCGGCCTTTCCACCATGTATCAATGCATTGTATGCTGAAGCAGCTGGTGCACACCACTTGTCACATATTGGCAGGTTCACTCTAACCTCGTTTTTACTAAATATCGGTATGACGCCAGAAGATGTTAATGAGATGTATAAAACTTTCAGCGATTATAATGAACGCTTAACTCGATACCAAATTGAACATATCGCAGGCGAACGAGGATCTGCTACAAAGTATACACCACCTCAATGTAGCGTTTTACAAACTCACGGAGTTTGTAAAAATCGTGATGAACAATGTAAATTCATTTATCATCCTTTGGGTTACTATAAAAAGAAACAAAAAATGATTCGCTTGCGAGACTCTGCTACATAACTTTATTAATTTACTTACACTGCTATTTGAATGACATGATATATGGAATACCACATAATTGGAAACGCCGGGGTGAGGTCGGAAATCGGGGTGATTCTACCAACCTATGGCGAAGCAGCAAATATTGCGAGCATAATCGAGGATATTGAGCGTTTAGACTTAGATGTTTCCATTTTGATTATCGATGATTCAAGCCCTGATGGTACAGCTGAGGTTGTATTGGAAAAACAAAAAATATATCGCAATCTGTTGTTGTGTAGTCGCCCGAAAAAGTCTGGTTTAGGTACAGCGATTACTGATGGCTTTAAGTTTTTTTTAGCATCGCCCAACCCCCCTAAATACGTGTTTACAATGGACGCCGATTACTCGCATAACCCCCAGGATATCCCCAAGTTACTTACAACGATGCGTGAATGTGAATGTGCCATAGTTATCGGAAGCAGGTATAGTAAGGGGGGGCGAATAAAAGGATGGCCATTATCACGTAAAATTGTTAGCAGAGTTGCAAATACTATGGCACGTCGATTGTTAGGGTTAAAACTTAAAGATTGTACTGCTGGATTCCGTTGTTACTCAACAGTTTTTCTACGTGACGTTATAAGTAGTCTGCACAGTACAACCTATGAAATCCAGATTGAGACAGTCAGGCAAGCCTACCTTAGAGACTTCAAGGTTAAGGAAACTCCCGTGTTATTTGTGAACCGCAAACGGGGAAAATCCAAGCTTGCATGGGGGGAAATTAAAAGTTTTTTAACATACACAATGCGGGCGGTTTGGCGTTCGTAGTTGCTGTTACAAAACTTTTTGTGAAAAGTCAGGTATTACTTTAGTTGTGTTAGACGCAATTATTCAAATAAGCATCGCTTACGATTATTTTTAACTTAATACTTTTTTGTTGTCTGCCTTGCTATAGTTTGTAATCTAACGATAATTGCTATGATTAGTTATTTATATGTCTCCACGCTTTTTAACGAAGTATGATAGTCACTGGAAAATGGTATAATTGTTTGAGAAGAGTTCGGTTTTAGCCTTATAAGTCATAAAGTATAAGAATAAGCATGTTTCCTTATTTGGAAGCTGGTAGTGAAGAACGTGAACGTTCCTAAAGAAATCAATACATACTGTCCTAAGTGTAAAGGTCACACAGTTCATACTGTATCCCTATATAAAGCTGGCAAACGCCGTGCGCTTGCTGCAGGTGAACGCGCTCACGCCCGTGAAAAAATAGGGTATGGTGGTCAAAAATACCCTTTACAACGGACTTTTGCAAAGACCACTAAAAAAATGACATTACGTTTAAAATGTAAAACTTGCAACTACATGTATCACAAAGACGGTATTCGTCTTAGAAAAGTTAATATTCAATAAAAAATGGAGATAATGAAATGTCAGAATGGAATAAACTCATCCCTAAACCTCGTAGCGTCTTTTTACGTATTAAATGCCCTAAATGTGGCAACGAACAACTCGTATTCAGCAACACTGTCAACAGAATCACATGCAATGTATGCAACGAACCCTTAGCAGAACCAACCGGTGGTAGAGCAAAAATCAACGGTGAAGTCCTAACCGTTCTTGAGTAAACGGAGTGACTAACCCAATGGCTGAGCGTAAGCCGCAATGGCCCGAAACAGGTGACCTCGTTATCGCCACTATCGAAACCGTAACAGATTACGGTGCTTACGCTAAGCTCGACGAATTCGAAAAACGTGGTTTACTTCATGTCTCAGAGATTTCTTCTTCATGGATCAGAAACATACGTGACTTTGTAAGAGAAGGACAAAAAGTCGTTCTCAAAATTCTACGGGTTGACCACGGAAAAGGACACATTGACCTTTCACTTCG
>JAAZFA010000138.1 GCA_012511995.1 Thermoproteota archaeon
CGTAGTGGATATGACGGTTCCAATGGTGCATAGTGCTTCGTTTGCTATGGTGACGCTTAAAACTATTGAATGGGTTGTTACCTGAAATACTTCATTTACTTCTTGGTTTTGGAAGCACTATACCCAGTTTTTCATCACCATACACTATGGCATCACCTTCAAGAAACAATTTCCCAACATAAGCTATAGTTGCCGCATCTAATTCATGGTCACTCATTTCAGCGTTTAACCCCTCTATGCCAAGACCTTCTAAACCAACCCTCATTTTATCTAGTCCACGCTGTTTTCTTGGAATACCCCATACATCCTGGGCACCACCAGGATAGGCTTCAAGAACCCTAAAACCCATACACTCAAAAGTCTCGCGTAAACTAATCCCACGTGCAGTTAATTTACGCATAGGGCCTATGGTTATTGGGAAAAGTTTTATACCCATCCTGAGGAGCGCCCTGTCGCTTTCTCTAAGATGAATGCTTGTTCGTTCTTCGATTGATTTTCTTCCAGGTGGCAAACTCAAAGGCGCATCTATGGTTACTAATTCGGGTTGGGCATCTATGGTTTTTTCAATGATTTCTTTATCTGTATAGAGGTTACATGTTACTGCTTGCACGCTTGTTAATTTGCAGAATCCTGTCTGTCTAGTTTCTACGCCCGCTAAGTCTATACCTACAATCGACATTGGTTCTCAAAACATAACGGTCAGTATGGCTAATATCTCTTCATTATCCCTTTATAGGTGATTTAGCGGTTGCTTGTTAACATTAAAAGTATTGGATTATTAGGTTTTTATAATAAACAAAGCTTGGTTTAGGCTTATTACAAGTAACCTATCGAAAGTGTTTTAAATATATACATACGATAAACGTTCATAAGAGGTATGTCCATGGCAAAATGCCCTATTTGTGGAAAAGAAGTTAAAACAGCAAAGAAAACTTGGAAGATGGCTGGAAAACCAGACAAGAAAGGTAAACGAACAGAATTAACAATTGGACTCTATGGCTGCTGCGGTAAAACCTTCCGTGAAGTTTTAGATAAGAAAAAAATCTAAGAGCTTCTTCCATTTTCTTTTTTCTATTCTCTTATGATAGGTTACCCATCTAGGTAAAGAATATTTTAGGATATACGGTGGGTTTGCATCGATAAAGGTTTAGTTTGTTGGAAAATTGACGGGATGACGTTAGCTTGTAGGTTTTGCTTAACGTTATTGGTTAGTAATCAATGTTGAGAGCGTTTTTTTACCAGCTAAAATTGTTTCTATGCGTTCAGGAAATAAGCCATTTACAACATAACACACTGTCGGCCATTTCATTAAAAGACCTGAAAATGCAGCATCTACACTAGTGCGAACAGACAGCTTAGAAAGTTGGTTGGCAGAGATTTTATCAATTAATTTAGCGCCGTATTGCTGTTTAGGATCACTTTCGAAGACCCCATCAACATCTGTAATTAACAATACCTGTTGTGCCCCTAATCGATGTGCGATGTAGAGAGATATCGAATCTGAAGTAATATTCCAAGAATTCTCAAGGGGGTCTTCACTAAACATTATTGAAGAGGGTAAAAAAATCGATAAATTACTTAATTTAAGGGATATTTTTGTGTCTTCAAAGGTACGAACAACAGTCGTTTTAGGACTTAAATCTGCAAGTAACAAACCATACTGATCCATAGCCAGAATTGCCATCCGATGAGCTGCTTTAGGAGACAAATTAAATCGAGTATCCAATGATCGTACCGTGTCTGCGAATTCTCCACCGCCAGGAACGATTAGAAGTAAATATTGACTTGAAAGCTCAACTAATTTTTCCATTAAAAAACGTAGTTTTTCAGGGTTATTTGCTAAGCTACCCCCGAGCTTTAACACAGTTAAGGCCATTTTATAGGCGCTCCTTCAATTTTATTGGCAGTCAAACATGCTACACCAACAGCCGGCGTTGCTAAAACTGCTTCCTTAGAAAATAACACATCTATTGAGATGATTTCATTTACACCCATTTGTTCTGCAGCTTTTCTTGCAAGAAAATCATACCCTAAACCTGTAACAACTATTACAATTTCATCATTTGTTTTTGATTCTAGGTATTCGTAGACTTTAGTTAGACCCGAACGAATTTGGAAAAGCTGCTTTTGATAGATAAATTCAGCTAAATCAATAATTTCCTTTCTTGTCAACATATCTATGTCGGCACAAATTATTCTTGAAAGTCTAGCCATAGCTTCTTTGATGCTTTTTCCTCTTCCATCTGCGGTCTCAGAAGTAAAATCAGTTGAAGAAATATGCCCGAGTAACAAGTGAATGTCCCCTGAAGTTGCAAATAGCTCCGATGATAGACCTGCAACGCTACCACGAATCGCAATCTTTTGCACTATAGTTGCAACGTTTGTTCGCAAGCTACCAGTATAGATGAGTTCACCACAAATCAGCTTATCTAAATCTGTTTTTCCTCTGGCAACAAGTTTACCCTCTAAGACCGGAATGATGCTTGTACTTGTACTACCCACGTCGATAACGATCGAGTTTTTTACTTTTTTTGATATTAACCAGCCTGTCGCCGCCCAATTTGCTGAAGCCACACTTAATGGGTTTTGTTTTGCCTGCTGAATTGACACTAAATCAGCGTTTGAGTCTAAAACATACAGCGGTGTAGCTGGAAAAGCCTCCTTTAAACAATTGAGTATATGGTGAATACCTTCTCGTTTTGTTTTATAAGCATCTGATAATTCAGCGGTCATTGTGATACCTATTGCATCCAAAGACCCAACGTCTAAACGCTCCTTTAACTCGAGAAAAACGCAGTCAAGTTTTTCTGGTTCTTTCCAAACAGGAAAATATTGTGAAGCACTCCGTAATGTTACTGATCCGTTTTCGGTGTGCATCCATACAGCTTTAGTGTTTGCACCTCCGACATCGTAACCTATCACGTCAACCAAACGTAAGCACCTCAAGTCATAATGCTACGTAAACTCTTTTTAGCTTCTTCTAGGCTTAAACATGCTTCCTGTATACCGCCACCTTTACTCATGATCAATGCGTAAGCTTCATTTTCGTTACCCAACGGGAAAGGAGGGACAAAGAGGTTTTCTATTTTGCTAATCTTTTGGAAGACTTCTGCTTTGGGTTTGGTTGTTTGACATTTC
>JAAZFA010000139.1 GCA_012511995.1 Thermoproteota archaeon
CATTTCAAAATCGTAAAAACTCGATAATCCATCTTTTTTGGTTGGAAGTATCTCAATATATCGTATTGCGTCATAGCTAATGTATCCTAATGCGCCACCGACGAAACGGAAATCAACCACATTGTTGCTGCAGAGGTTAAGTTGTTCTTGAAGTAGTTTGAAGGGATCATCAGTTTGTTGAGTTGTTGTCTCGTGGGTTCTGGTATTGTATAAGGTGACCGTACCATTTTTAGCGGATATAGTGGTTGGGGGGTCAAATCCTAAGAAGGAAAAGTGTGCGAGCTTTTTTGGACCCTCTATGGATTCAAAAAGATACGCGATTTTGTATTTACGATGGAGTCTTGTGAATAATTCTATGGGTTGTTTAGTATATTTAAAGTTCACATAATTTATAGGGTTGGTTTTGGGTTGTTTAGTTTGTTGTGATTTGCCAAAGGCAATTCCTCATTTGATCAAGCTCCTTAGTTTACATTAATACAATAATGCTATATTTAAGACTTGTTTGTACATAAGTATACAGTAAATTTATGTTTTTTTGAGGACCTCACGTAGCCAAGCCAGATAATCAGCCGACCCCGCAACAATAGGTAAAGCCAAAACTTCAGGCACCTCATAACTATGCAAACCCTTTACTAGTTGAGCAACCTTTAGGAACAAATCATTCAGTGTCTCAATTACTACCAGGCACTCTTCAACGTTGTCAATTTTGCCCTCCCAAAGAAGAAACGATGAATCGGGATTAATTATGTTGGCACATGCAATTAGGTTTTCAGCCAAGAGGGCATGGCTGATTTTTTCAGCTTCCGCTCTATCTTTCGTGGTGACTAAAACAATGATAAAATCGGTTGTCAAATGTATCACTTAAGTAAGTGTTTAGAATTACAGGATAAAATAGCTTACCTATAATACAAATAGGCAGGTATTAATATATTTAAATTCGCATTTTACTATTAAGAATGCAGAGGTCGTTATTCTTGAAGGACACCCAACTTAGAGTACTCAAAACAATGAGTGAAGCTACAATCCGCATGGACCTAAACATGTTTGCAAATGCAGTAAGCTTAGCTCCAAACGATGCAATAATTATAATTCAACAACTTACAAAAGAGGGATACCTGCAAAAAAGCGGTACCGCATACAGCTTGACCGAGAAGGGCAAGAGTGCTCTAAAAATGTCAATGCAAGTCCCTGAGGACAAAAATTTTTGTTTTTATGTCGATATTGATAAACCATTGGGTTTTAGTGCTCGGTCCATCGAAGAATTTTATCGAATTATCAAAAAGATTATTTCAGATTCAGTGGAGTTTCACATGTATCGGGGGGATTTTGAGAGTTGGTTATGCGAAGTTATCGGCGATAAGGAGTTAGCGCAGGATCTTTTGGGCATAAGAACTGCCAACGTACATGGTGAAAACTTACGTAAAAGTTTGATAAAAGCGTTTGATTCAAAGTATGACATAGACGAGCTCCGCTAATTATACGCTACAGGGTAAACTTGATTGCTTGGCAGCCTCTCTAGTACAGTTGTTTACGAAAAGAGTTAAAAACAACACACATAGAAATCACTAAGGAGAAGGATTACTCTCTTGAAAGCAAAACAGCCATTACTCATTGTTGCTGCATTAGGGTTAACCGCCATAGTCATAGGTAGTTTTCCATCGTTACTCTATGAAGAATACAATTTTAACTTTATTTATAGCCCCTTGAACCATGACATACAAGTTTCGAGTTTATCTGGTCTTGATGCAATTACTATAAACCAATACACTATGTTCGGGGTTGCGCCATCATTAAGCGTTGAAATGTCAATCAACAATCAAGCATTTCTCGCTAATACAACACGTAACCAAATATTTGGTTACATTAAGGACAATCCAGGAATGCAGTTTCGAGCTATCTCCACTGCGCTATGCATCCCACTTGGATTAGCGGAATATCACTTGGGAGTTTTGGTTAAATCAGGGTTGGTTTCCTTTATTCGCGACGGTAGATACAAACGATTCTTTGTTTCTAAGCAGTATACTAACAAAGAGATGCTAACTATCAGTCTACTACGTCATAAAACAGTTAAGCGCATTATCCAAACCCTATTGTTAAAAAAGGCTCTCTCACATAGCAGATTAGCTGAAGAAGTTGCTATAACTTCACAGGCACTAACTTGGCAGATGAAGACTCTACGAAACACAGAGTTCCTCTTGCAAGTTAATGACGGATTAAAAATTGTGTATTCAGTCGATAAAGCGTCCATACCAATACTTGTAAAGTACTTAACGGTCACTAAGTAGGTTCCTTTTAATCTCTCCTGTTAATTCTTTATGTTTATGTCAAAGCTGTATCTGTTAGGCGGAGAAAACATCGCACGTCGTAGCGCCAAAGAAATCAACACACAAGCCTTCAAAGAGGCATATTCAACACCCAATGTACTAGTTATCCCTTGGGCTAGCCCATCTTTTGATGATACCTACCGAAAACGCACGCTAGTGACCGACTATTTTAGAAGTCTTGGCGCTGACTCAGTAGAGTTCGCGGAATATACCCAAGCAGTTAAAATAGCAGATAAAATCAATGCAGCAAATGTAATTTATTTAACGGGTGGACAAACCAGCATCCTAATCGAACGTGCTAAAACAATGAATTTAACACAAATACTCAAAACATATAACGGAATTATCGTCGGTAGAAGTGCAGGTGCATTAGCACTGTGCAATAGATGTATAACCACTTGCCGTTACAACGGAATAGCAAGGATAATCAATGGCTTAGGCTTAATCAACCTAACCCTTAAGGCACATTACATCTCAAAAAATGATGAAACATTAAAGTTTTTTTCCCTTAAAGAAAAAATATACGCTGTCCCGAAAGATTCAGCATTAATCTATGAACATGGAAAAATCTGGGCAAACGGCAATGTATACGTATTTAACGGTGGCCGGCGGAGCCGCTTCATAGAAACAACCTTATGAAATAAAACGACGGCTATAGATTTGCACTACTGTTATGACAGTACCCAAAGTAACTTACACGATAATATCTTCAAAGACAATAGCCAAAAAGACTGATTGAAAATTCCAATGGAACATACCACAGAGAGCCATTGCATCTGTACCAAACGCGTCCAAAACTATACTAGCTAATAAAACGTCGATTGGCAACCTAATCAAGCCTTATCTTGTAGTTGGATCGATACAAGAATTAACCAGTATAAATTGGGAACCCTTAAGTTATAGGCGCTCTTTTACCTTTTCTGTAAGTATCCTGGCTAATTCTTCCTTGTCCTTTTCTATAAAATTCCAAACCTGCCTATTTTCATTGTCCATACCTACATCATGTTTGTAATGTTTTTTTATACGCCAAAGACTCTTATTTTCAACAAGTAGCTGCTCAAGAAGATTGTAAGTGTTATTGTCAAACATCGTTTTAGGTGATGATAAATTGTTTTTTGAAGTAACTTTTTTTCCAGTTTCGTTTACGTCCATACAAACTTTCTGGGACCCATTTGAATCATCTATTCTACAGATCATGACAGATGTGTCGCCAGAGGTTGATGTCGCAGTAAGTATTTCCTCGTTTTCTTTACTCAAAAATTATCCACCTCCCAACAGAATAGTCAATAAGTTGCTAGGCAAATATTAGAACTTAAGAGTATGTGACTGCAAAGCCCTTCACACAAAACCTCCATTAATGTAGATAAATAAGCAGGGAACGCATATGCGACAGAGCATGTAAAGGCAGAGCGCGAAGACATCATACAAAATAAACTCTGGAAACCGGGCAAGATACCAGACAGATAAAGACGGAAGTATAAAAGATTGTACAAAGCAAGGAACCAATAAAGCAAAGACAGCCTAATCGGCAAAGCGGCCATGTAGTTCATGTGGATTAGCGTGGGTAGGAGTTCATACTGGTAATTCATATCAACCATTCTTAAGTCTAAACAGGTATCGTTTAGTGAAGCATCGGATGGACAAGGACATTAACGTTTAGTAAGGGCTGCGAGAACTACCGCACAAATTACAAGCTCAACTAGCACTGCGCCTATGATGAAAAGTGGAATCCTAATGATGGGTTCCGAATGATAAACAGCGGTAGTTGGTATGCCCGCAAGATAAGCTGCTAAAAAAATTGTTACAAAAGATGCACCGACTCCTTCTATGACATACAAGAATTTGGTTAATTTTTTATCATCGATTTCCAATCAAAGCACTCGAATAGAATTTAGAATGTTAGGTATTTAACACTAATCATTTTCATAGATTAGCATACAATGATGTAACCGCAAAAATAATATGTCAATTAGCGTAAAATAGACTTAGGGGATCTGTTGAAACAAAAGTTTGTCACTCCAGTGAAGGTAGGCATACTCGTCGTTTCGCTTGCATACTTTTTGTTTACTTTGCATGCTACTTTTGTTTTGTCGTGGATCGGCGAATGGGAATATCTTTTGGAGCCTACTCGATCATGGATACTTGTTACCGACATTGCCGCGTTCGTTTTTTTGATTGCTAGATTCACAGCAGGAATCTTGGCGGCAGGAGGAGCAATACTCTACTTTATCAAAAAGGGGTTGGCACAACTAACAACCTATAAACTATTGCGGGCAATCCTCGTATTAGAAGGGCTTTACTGGATAGGACTTTTACCTTCGGGTATCTGGGGTCTTGTTCCGAGTAGTGGCGTCACTTTGTTAATTTCAATGGGTGTTCCCTGCATTATTGCATTAGCGATTTCAGTTTCGTTATTTATTCTTGCTTGGACATTGAGTCCCAATTAGCCACATGGACCAGCCATAAAGTGGGCACTTTTGGCGTGTTTCTTTTATGTCATAGTTTTGTGGTTGAATAATTCTGGAATTTGGGTAATAACCATAATGGATGATGGATTTGGTTTCGTGTTAACGCAACCTCAGTATTTGCTTAGTTTTTCGATCACTGTAGGTGGGCTATTAGCATTGGCAGTCTACACAGCGTATTTTGCTAAAAAATCCATGAAGACGCAGAACATTGAAGGATTAAACTTTTCTGGTGCAGGTGTCATCTTGGTGGCGCTGGGTATGTATTTTTTATGGAATTATCTCACATGGATTTTTTTTGGCGGCTGGAATGAATGGTACGCATGGATCTTAGGCCATAATTTAGATTTGTGGATGCTTTCATTACCATTAGTCGGGATACCTTTGCTGTTCCGAAATAATCTCTCCAAGAATCCTAATTTATCAGGTACAGAAAATAAAAACAACTGATGTTTATGCAGCCTTATCTAAAGTCGGAGGCTTGCGACGTCCATCCCAAGCATGATGCAATGCCAAGGTTGGATGATGGATAAGGAGTCGCGGACCAGAATATCTCATAACCTTCCTGACTTCCGCTTTCATATCTGGCTTATAACAGTGGATAACGCATTTACCACAAGTAGTTTTTTTCTCTTGGAAAGGACATTTACTAAGGCGTAAGAGAGCATAATCTTTGAATTGTTGGCACTCAGGACATAATCGACCGTGGGTGCCATGATGACCTTTACAGTATATATCGACCATATAGGTGATTGTCTTTCTTTCACGTTTCATTCGTTTATGCTCTGGGTTCGGAGGTTGTGGCTTCATAGTCATCTACAATAGAAGTTTTCTTTTCACATAAGGTTTTACCCTTATATCTACGGGTTTTAAGCACAACAATTACATTTTGGAAACAAAGTTGTTTCCTTTAATATAAAACCGCCAAGGCTTTTCTTTCCAATCTTGCGCATAATCAACGCCTATACGAACCGTTTCAACAATAACATCTCTATGAATAGGTTTGGCATCTTTGATATAGAATGGTGGAACAGTCATTTCCAGCTTGTGCTGAGCTTTTGTTATTCCCATTGCCATACAGAGTCTACCGGGACCATTCGTCAAGTTCTTGGTTTTTCCTAAGGTCACCCCTCGCCTTTTTTCCATAAGCGTTAAACCTTCAATGGGTTCTATCGCCCGAATCAACACTGCTTCGGGTTTTCTAGGTATAATCCCAGCAGTAATATTAACACAGTAATACATACCATAAATTAGGTAAACGTAAGCATA
>JAAZFA010000140.1 GCA_012511995.1 Thermoproteota archaeon
AGGGGAAAGAACCACTTTGGTGCGCTACTGTTGGCTCCGCCGCCGCATCCTTAGTGATTGAGGGTATTGGGCCAACTTACTTTGGTAATAAGGAAGAAATTTATCAAAGAGCCAATATTCTTTATGAAAAAGAACTTAAGCAATAGATAATATACGGGTAATAAAACAATAGCGTGAGCGTGACTTGTTTGGGTCGTATCGACAAAGGCGAAAAATGCAGCGTATCGGGTTGTAAGAAAGAAGCAGCGCGTTCAATAACTGCTGAAAAATGTAAATCTGCAGGATTGGATGTAAATACTTTAGAAAAACGCGCATACATTTGTAAGGATCATTATAAGGAGTTTAAAAAGAAAACTAAAAAAGATAAAACCCTTGATAAGTGGCGCTATGGCTAAAGAGGCTTAATTTATGCGTATTTTACAGTTACATTCTAACTTTATAGTCTACAAACCTGTCGAGAAAGAAATCAATATAGCCGAAGAATCCAAAAAAGAAGAAACACGTCTAGAAGAAATTGTGGTATTATTCACTGCAATCGAAGAAGGCGACAGCGATGCATTATCAAAAAAAGCAATTGACGATGTCCGCGCGTTCTTAGGTAAACTGAAAGTAAACCGCATTCTAATCTACCCCTTCGCACATCTAAGTAGCAACTTGTCTCAGCCCTCACTTGCACTATCGATAATTAAAGACATGGAAGGCTACGCTAAAGCTAATGGCATAGAAACTTTCCGGGCACCCTTCGGATGGAATAAACAATTCACTATATCCATAAAAGGGCACCCATTAGCTGAACAAGCAAGAAGCTACGCTTCAAACCAAGTAACAACCGCTTCTCAGGCAAGTCTACCTATTGAATCCAATAAAGAAGCACCAGTTTCTGCTGCACTAAAAGCAGAAGACACACTCAAGTCCTACTGGCATATACTACAGACTGATGGTTTACTTGTGCCAATCGAAGGGTACAAGTTTAAAGGGAAATCTAATTTGCAGAAATTCAGTCAATATGAAATAAAAAAAACCCGTGCAGTAACTCAGATGCCGCCTCATGTACCATTGATGAAACGGTTAGAAATTGCTGATTATGAACCAGGAAGTGACCCTGGCAACATTCGCTGGTACCCCAAAGGTCGCATGATGAAGGCACTACTTGAACAGTATGTTAGCATGCGTATCGCACAATACGGGGGTATGGAAGTCGAAACTCCGATCATGTATGACTTCAACCATCCGAGCTTAAGCAGTTACCTTAACAGGTTCCCAGCGCGACAATACGTCCTAAAATCTGAAGACAAAGAATTGTTTCTAAGATTTGCAGCATGTTTTGGACAATTTCTCATGGCACATGATGCTCAATTCAGCTATAAACAAATGCCAGTAAAACTCTATGAATTAACACGTTATAGTTTCCGTAGAGAGAAAAGCGGAGAAGTCGTAGGCTTGAAGCGTCTTAGAGCCTTTACTATGCCAGATTGCCATGCCTTTTGTACCGATTTAGAGCAAGCAAAAAAGGAATTTATAATACGTTTTGACCTTTGTATCGACGTACTTGAAAACATTGGTTTAATAAAAGATGATTATGAAATAGCAATGCGTTTTACCAAAGACTTTTACACTGAAAATAAAGACTTTATTAAGAATCTGGCACAAAAGTTCGGTAAACCTATCTTAGCTGAAGTATGGAACGAACGCTTCTTCTATTTCGCGTTGAAATGGGATATAAATTTTGTCGACAACCAAAACAAAGCAGCAGCACTATCGACAGATCAAATAGACGTAGAAAACGCAAAACGCTATGACATCACCTATGTAGATGAAAAAGGCGAAAAACAGTATCCACTTATTCTACACTGTAGCCCAAGCGGAGCACTTGAACGTGACATCTATGCGTTACTAGAGAAAGCTTATCGTGACCAGATGACAGGTAAACCCCCTATGCTTCCGTTATGGTTATCACCAACTCAAGTTCGTTTGATCCCGATTTCCGATAAATTTCTCAATAAAGTAGAGGAATTCGCTCAACAGATCACTAACCACTGTATCCGTGTTGACATCGACGACTCTTCAGCTACTTTGCAGAAAAAGATACGAGAAGCAGAACAAGAATGGGTACCCTATATTATCGTTGTGGGTGAAAAAGAGATTGAATCAGGTATGCTCTCAGTCCGTGTCCGTGAAGAGAAGAAACAAGAACCCATGACTATACAACAGTTCATTATCAAAATATCAGAAAAAATTTCTGGTAAGCCATTCAAACCATTACCATTGCCGATGTACGTTTCAAAGCGGCCACAATTCCATGGTTAATAAACAAATCAGAAACAATTCATATGTATCACTGGAGTAAACCTTATCAACAAATGGAGAATATGAAAGTGCACTCCAAGAAGGAAGAAACAATGACCAACGAATTACAAATCTACATAGATGGAGAATACTATCCTAAATCACAAGCTAAAATCTCTGTCTATGACCATGGTTTCCTGTATGGTGACGGTATATTCGAGGGGATACGTTCCTACAATGGCGTAGTTTTCAAGTTAAAAGAGCATATCGAACGCATGTTTCGTGGGGCACACGCCATTATGTTAAACATCCCCTTAACAAAAGAGGAAATGATACAAGCTGTAGTTGAAACGATTCGTAAAAACAATATGAAAGATAGCTACATCCGCTTAATCGTATCTAGGGGAGTTGGAGATTTAGGTCTCGATCCGCGCAAATGTGCTAAACCTTGCGTTATCATTATTGCTGACACCATCAACGTAAAAGCAGGTAATGCATCGGAAAAAGGTGTTTCCGCTTTGATCACATGGGTACGTAGAAACCCAGTAGATGCAACCACAAGCGAAATTAAGTCACTAAACTACTTAAATAGTATTTTAGGAAAAATTGAAGCTAACGCATCTGGCGCAGACGAAGCCATTTGTCTTGAACAAAATGGTTACATTGCAGAAGGAGTCGGCGAAAACGTTTTTATTGTCAAAAATGGCGAAATTCTAACGCCGCCAACCAGTACAGGCGCATTGGAAGGCATTACCGCAGACGTTGTCATTAAACTCTGTGAGAAGTTTGACATTAAAGTTACAGTTACTAACTTGACAGCTTACATGCTTTTTACTGCGGACGAAGCATTCTTCACTGGCACCGCAATGGAGGTTGTTCCTATCTGTGAAGTCAACAAACGTATGATAGGTACAGGAAAACCAGGTCCTATCACGAAGAAGCTAATGGTTGAATACAAAAACACTGTTGCAGATCCAACTAACGGTGTCCAAATCTAATTTTTTTAATATCCAAAAAAATAAATATAAAAAACTAACCTCGACCAACACGCCTAAGAACTGGTTTCTTTTTCTCGCTCTTCATGAATTCTTCTATTGCATCGAAAGCTTGCTCAAGTTCGTCGATTGGTGGCAAGAAGACAATACGAACATGGTCTTTTCCATAAACTGGGTCGAAGCCTGAGCCATTGACGATTAACACACCTGTTTCTTTGAGAAGTTCTAAAACGAATTCTTGGTCGTTCTTCCAGCTCTTACCTATACTGGCATCTGAAATTTTAGGAAATATATAAAATGCACCTTCAGGTTTAGTTGTGGAAAACCCCTCAATTTCATTTAGACGTTTGTAGGCGTAATCACGGCGTTGTTTTAATTTTTCTACAATACCTTTGACAAACCCCTGCGGACCATTAAGAGCAGCTGCACCTGCAATCTGGACTGGCGTATTGGCACATAGTCGAATACGACATTGCTTCTCGACACCTAAACGCAGATTTTCAAGAATTTTTTCTTGACCTTTAAAGTACATATAACCTAACCGCCAACCCGTCATCTGGTAAACCTTAGAGAAACCGTTCAAGCCAATTACTGGCACATCATCGGTGAGTGCAGCGGTGCTGATGAAATCTTTTTCATAAGTTAACTGATCATAGATTTCGTCCGAAATAATAGGGAGATCATATTCACCTGCTACATCTATTATTTCTTTCAAGCATTTCTCGCTATAGACTGCTCCCGTGGGATTGTTTGGATTAGTAATAACTATTGCTTTGGTTTTTTCCGAAACTTTTCGGCGTAAGTCATCAATATTTGGAACCCAACATTCATTTTCAATCGTTTCATAGGCAACCGGGGTGCCTTCAAAAAATTTCGTGTAAGCAATATAAGGAGAATACGTTGGACCTGGAAAAAGGATGTCATCACCCTTCTCAACGATAGCTGCCATGAGCATCTCGATACCTTCGCTGATACCATCTGTAACAATTACTTTGTCAGCAGAGATATCTACATTGTTCACTCTTTTTTCCTTTTTTACAATTGCTTCTCGAAGTTCAGGTCGCCCCTCTGAAGGAGAATAATAATTGTTATCTTCATCAATGGCTTTGCAAAGGGCAGCTTTGACGTATGCTGGAGTCTTAAAGTCAAATGCGGCGGGGTCACCGATGTTGAGGTAATGGATTTTCCGACCATTCTTAATAAGGTCTTGAGTGTGAACGATAACGTCACGTATAGCATATTCTATGTCGGTTGCTCGTTTGGTTACTTTAACGTTTGTCAAATACTCTTACCCTTTATCAAACACAATGCGGACTCAAGATAAACATTCCTTATATATACCTTCACACAATTTAAGAAACTTCTGAAAAAATCGTTTTCGTGTTGTTTCGGACTCGAAAGTAATAATACAGTTGTATAAATATGTTTTTAGTAGGACCTTGCGAAGTAAACTATTCCGCCTTTAGCTTCATTATTGCAATAAACACATATGTTTTTTGTAGTATCTTTTTCAAAAGGCCTGATTCTAATAGTTGCACCTGTGTCAACTTTTATTCTAGCCTCACATTCAGGATTGCCACACCATGCTGCTTTGATGAAACCGCCTTTACTTTCGATAACATGTTTAAATTCATCGTAATTAGTTACAAGAGTTGTCTTATCATCCAATAGTGCTTTAGCTTTAGCTAGCATAGTATCCTGTATTTCTTGAAGCAAATTTTCAACCGTTGCTACGACGTTGGCTTCCTTTACAGGAATTTTTTGTCCTGTATCCCGTCTTACCATGACTACTTGCCCATTTTTAAGGTCTCTTGGACCAAGTTCAACCCGTATAGGAACGCCTTTAAGTTCCCATTGATTGAATTTCCAGCCGGGTGTATACTCACTGCGGTCATCAAGGAGTGTATTGATACTTTTTGCTCTAAGGATTTCAGCAACCTCCTTTGTTTTAGCTGCAATAGCTTCTGCCTCTAAACCCTTGAATGGAATTGGTATAATGACAACTTGAATCGGTGCAACTTTAGGTGGCATAATCAATCCTTTGTCATCTCCATGAACCATAATCATTGCACCGATAAGACGTGTGGTAATGCCCCAACTAGTCTGCCAAACATAATGGTCTTTTTTGTCTTCCCCTATGTATTTGACGTTAAAGACTTTTGCGAAGTGTTGACCTAAATTGTGACTTGTACCCATCTGTAATGCCTTTCCATCAGGCATTATAGATTCAAGCGCTGTTGTGTAGAGGGCACCTGCGAATTTTTCACTCTCACTTTTAGTACCGATAAGAACGGGTATAGCTAGTATATTTTCAATGACTTCCTTGTACATGTTGAGAGCCCATATTACTTCGACTTCAGCATCCTCAGCTGTAGCATGAGCTGTGTGGCCTTCCTGCCAAAGAAATTCACGAGTGCGTAAAAAAAGTTTAGTAGCTTTAGTTTCCCAGCGAACAATATTACACCATTGATTGATTTTTAATGGAAGATCTCGCCAACTACGAATCCATTTACTGAACATATCATACATTATGGTTTCGCTGGTCGGTCTTACAGCGAGTTTCTCTTCAAGTGGTGTATCTCCACCTTGTGTAATCCACGCAACTTCTGGAGTAAAACCTGCAAAATGCGCAGCCTCCTGCTTAAGGAAAGCTTCGGGAATAAACATTGGGAAGTATGCATTTCTATGTCCAGTGCTCTTTATTTTTTGATTGACAACTTCTTGGATTTTTTCCCAAACTGCATAAGCATCCGGACGTATAACCATACAACCCTTTACAGGAGCATAATCGGCGAGTTCAGCTTTTAGGACTACTTCAACATACCATTCACTAAAATTTACATTCTTCTTTACAGTTACGCCAGTACCTGACATGAGTTTTCGCTTCTTTGCAGAGTATTGCATCTTGTTGGATATAAAACGTAACGGAGATAAATGTGGCTAAGAACAGGGTTTGCTTTTTATATAACAATAGAAGAAATCATTCTGCAATACACAGCAGACCTTGACACATTGAATAGATTTTGGGATAATCCTTTAAGGAAAAATTAAGAAATGATAGATGTTTTTTCACGATTTTGCGGGAGAATAAGATTTCTATCACCGGTTAAATCTTTTTGAAGCTTCTCTGCACGTAGAGCAACTTTTTCTGCTTCATTTTTTACTTCAGGGTTTTTCATTTCATCTTTGCGTTTCTCATTGGACTCAAGAATGAATCGTAGCATTTTTGAATCATAGTATTTTAAGAGTAGTTCAGTGTTAGGTATAAGACAGTGTCCACCGATAAAACCCGGAAACATGATTGGACGATCTAGTCTCTGACGATGGGTATCTTCAAGAAAGTCAACAGTTTCGTCAAAATCCGCTCCAAAGACCCTAGCGATTCGATGCATTTCCTGGAAGCAAGAGATCATACATGCTCTATATGTTGTTTCAAAAACTTTGGCAAGTTCAGTTTCACGGGAACCTTTTAAAAGCTTAACATGTAAACCTAAAAGTTCAAAGTGTGCTTTTGCTAGCTCGGCAGCTTCCGTTGTTACACCACCAACGTATTTTGGCCAACGTTTCATTTCCCAAACCATGTGCTCAGCAGTGATATGTACACCTCTTGCTGGAGAATGAGCTACTTTGCAGTTGCATTTATCAGCTACCTTTTGGGTCGTCCCTGGTGGGACGGTACTATTGATTATTGTAAGTTTAGGTTTGTATTGAGCAACATAATCAGCAATTATATCCACAAATTTTTCAGGGGTACCACAGGGAAAAGCCACTTGTAGAGTGTCAATGGTGTAAGGAATCTTGCTTTTTTCTTGTCTCAAGGCATGCATCTTTGCGCCATCAATGTCTATACCATAGACTTCGAAAGCATCCTTTTTTTCACTGTAAATTGAAAACAATGTGTGGCCAATTTCACCCAACCCCACAATCAACACGGATCCTTTAGTCAAATCCCTATGCCTCGCAAGTTGTTGATTGTCAAGTTAATGTTAAACTATTTAAAGTTGGAGCACGAAAAGTCAACTCATGCAGACGTCAAAACGGGGTGTAGGCATAATTGAAGGTGCGAACGTTAAAATCGGCGAGGGTTGCGCTATTTGGAACTACGTGATAATCGGTGACGAGACTAGAATTGGGGATAATACAATCATTGGCAGCTTTGTTGATATTGGAAAAAATGTCACATTAGGCAAAAACTGTAACATACAAGCACATGTCACTATTAGCAACGGTTGCATACTGGGCAATAATGTGTTTATTGCACCAAACAGTAGCTTGTTAAACGATAAGTACCCCAAAAGCCAGTTTATGACTCCGCCAGTCATCAAAGATGGTGCTATAATCGGTGGAGGAGTTACCATTCTGCCTAACGTTACAGTAGGCGAAAATGCCATTGTCGGCGGAGGAAGTGTAGTTACAAAAAACGTTCCCCCATACACAGTTGTCGCCGGTTGCCCTGCAAAGAAAGTCATGTCAATAGAAGAATTTGGAAATAAACGTGAAGTATTCTTAGCTGATAAACAAAAGGTGCATTAAGTGAAGGTTTGGTATGACGCTTGCACAGGCAAACACATCAGATACGGCGTAGCCATTGGGAAAGAGTTAAAAAAACAAGGTCATGAGTTCATCTTTACTACTCGTGAACACCCAGATACATTGCCTTTAGCTAAAATTTTAGGCGAAAATCCACTGGTAATTGGCAAATATAATCCGTCCACTCTTACGTCTAGGCTACAAGAAAGCGCTCAAAGAATAATTGAATTCTCAAAAATGTTCCAGAGTGAGAAACCAAGCATTGCAATAGCTCATCAATCCGTCGAGTTATGCAGAACTGCATTTGGTTTAGGAATCCCGATTTTTCTAACCGCAGACACACCACATGCACTTGCAGTAAACAGGCTAACCATACCATTCGCGCATACCGTTTTAATTTCTGAAGCGTTACCAAAAAGTTTTACAAAAACTTACTGTGCACAAAGAGTCGTATCATTCAAGGGTGTTGATGAAGTAGCTTGGATACAAGGCTTCAAACCCACTTTAATGCCTAAACTAAAAAAGCCACTAATAGTTCTGCGGCAAATAGAAACCAAAGCGGCATATGCCAAAGGTAAAGATGACAATACAAAAACGTTAGCTCAAAAACTGAGCGGTTTAGGCAGTGTATATGTACTTGAAAGATACAGCAGTAATGAAACTGCATATAATCGCAAAACAGTTTTCAAGGATTCAGCAAACCTTGTCGCCAATGCTGATTTAGTAGTGAGTTATGGTGGAACTATCAGTCGTGAAGCAGCCTTACAAGGTATTCCTAGTATTGCGATTTCAGACATGGCGAAAACAAATGTTAATACCTATCTTGCGAAAAAAGGTTTTCCGCTGTTTATCACAACTGAAGATAAAGTATGGGGTTTGGCTGAGAAATATATTGGCAAAAAATTCGACGTTGCTTCTAAGCTGATAGAATTAGAGAGTCCAGTGCAAGTAATTTCCAGCCTCATTAAAGACGTTAAGTTTTAGGGAGTATTACGTCTAATCTGTCACCATTGTTTACCCTGTACTTTTCGGAAAAACTTCCCTGATTTAAGCCAAATTCCAGAAAACCGTGGCTACCAATTAAAGCAAGAGTGTCACTATGTTTTACTTGCCCATATGTTTCGGTCATAGGTACTTCTAGGGAAACATTATGCAAATTAACCGTAAGAATGGTAGTTTGAAATAAATCGGTTTTTTTAATGCTTGTAATTACATTTCCAAAACTATCTACGTGTAAAACTTCGCTGTGAAGCAAGTTATTCTTTCGTTTGATATTTACAAATTTTTGTACAATTACATCTTTAACTTTAAGACCAAATTCAGCAGGTTCAACACCTTTATCTAAGTGAGCTGAAACTGGAGCAAAAATATCGCGTCCATGAAAAGTACTCGATAAGCATGGTAAAATAAATTTTGGGTTTGTTATTTCATAAATATGTTTGATACCTTGAGCTTGAGCGGCTAACATTAAAACCCCATTGTCGGGTCCGACAAAAAACCCCTGTGTAGTCTGCACTATGATAGCTCGTCTTTCCGTACCAACACCCGGATCAACAACAGCTAGATGGACGGTCCGCTTTGGGAAATACGGTGCTGCCGACGCTAAAAAGAAGGCGGCCATACGTATGTTAAATTTGGTAACCTCATGAGAGACGTCGATTATCTTTGCGTTTGGGTTTATCGATAGAATTGCACCTTTCATCTCAGCAACATAGG
>JAAZFA010000141.1 GCA_012511995.1 Thermoproteota archaeon
TAGGTGGCAACACATAAAACACTATCAGCTCCACCGTAGTAAACTAGCACTTTATCATCCAACAAAACGTTTCCACAGCTAAACACAACGTTCGGAACTTTGCCAAAACGCTCATAGTCTTTCTCGGGGGTAAGTATGGGGTCTTTGCAACGGTAAATAACTTGTTCTGGGTTTTTTTTATCAAGCAAAGCAACACCAAGGGAATAAACCTTCGAATAATTGACGCCATGGTAGATGAAAAGCCAGCCCTCGTTAAGCTCAATAGGTGTCCCAGTTGAACCAATTACATATGAATCCCAACTATCTAACCTTGGTCCCATAACAAATTTTAGTTTGTACCAGAGTTCAAGGTCGCTTGAGCGAGCAATGCAAATATCAGGAGCAAACCGAAGAAACATAACATATTCACCGTTTATTCTTTTGGGAAAAACAACTGCGTCTTTGTTTCGTATGCCTGGTAAACATAGCTTTCTTTGTCCCCACTGCCATTTTCTATCCAAAAAGCCTGATGTCGAAATCGACGTCAAAGCAACCTGATAAACCCTGTGATAAGCATATTGCCCAAATGCGACATAAGTCATTTGTAAAGAATCATCTAGAAGAGTTAGCCGTGGGTCCTCACAGCCTGCGTTCTCAGCATTAACAACAGGAGTAAAAACAGGGTTTGGCAAACGTTCATCTATGTGAAAGCCATCTGTCGTAGTTGCATAGCCAACACGAGAAATGTTGTCATTACCTAGTGCTCTATAAAGAAGATGAATTTTCCCGTCAAGAAGGATACTTGCAGAGTTAAAAACCGCCCGAGATTCCCATTCATGCTCTCCTATAGGTTTGAGAATAGGATTGCCATCAAATCTTTTCATAAAAAGTAACCTCTACATTTCAAAAAGTTCTTGATAAACTTGTCTAATAGAAATTAAGCCTACAACTTTTCCCTCAGAATCTGTTACTGGCAAATGCCTAACCTTGCGCTCAAGTATTATTTGCCTAGCGTCTTTAAACGGTACATCTTCAGGAACGGTATACACGTTTTTTGTCATCACTTTCTCAACGTTCCAATTCAACGGTATATTCTGAGCCACCACTCTGATTATATCGCGCTCAGTAAAAATTCCAACCGCCTTTTCTGTTTCGTCAAGAATGACAACTGACCCGACATGTTTCTCAAACATTGACTTAACAACATCATGGATACTAGCTTCTTTTCTTGACCTGATAAAATCTTTAATCATCAAATGACTAACTTTCATTCTAAAAATCGCCTAAGGGTTTTAAGATAACTTTAGGTAATAAACTTTTGAATTAAAATGATAAAGCATACCGCCAGTTATAAAACAAAAAGAACAAATCGTATAGTTCTCCTAGCAAGTATAAACGATTAATGTCCTGCCATATGTGATAGGTAATTCGTTTAATTTAGACCGAGCTTACCTCGGAGCAAATCGTTTGTAAAGTGCGACTTTTGCAAAGTCTGTGAGCACAAACATTAGCAGTGCATAACCCCAGACTATGGCGGCAAGCGACCAGCCCATCGCTGGAAGCAAAATTCCATATACGGTAATTAATGTTGCAACTATCTGGGTTCCTATAACAGCTAACAAGAGCGGTTTTGCAGGCCTAACTGACCAAAAATGACCTTTCGTTCTGGCCATAAAAATAGTCAAGTGCCCAGCCACAGAAAGTTTAAGGTAAATAAATGACTGCAAAACAAGAGGGTCTAGCTTAAGAACCTCTAGCCCGATGTATAGCAAACCAAACGACGAAAACACTCCGATTACCCCAATAAAGGAAGCTATGCCAAGTATTTTACGCATATCCCATTTTTCAGGCCTTGTTGAATATCGAACGTTGTCATAAGCTATTGTAATTACTGGCAGGTCGTTTAAAATAGCTAACAATACAATCATAAGGGCAGTAACTGGAAATAAATTAAACACAAGAATAGCTGAAGTAATAAAAAACAGGACCCTGAAGGTCTCAGAAATCCTATAAATAGAATAATTTGTCATTCTTCGAAATATTTGGCGACTTTGCTTCAATGCGTCGATAATTACAGACAAACCTGGTTTAGTAAGAACAATATCTGCAGCAGACCTAGCGGCATCCGTAGCATCAGCAACAGCTATACCTGCATCAGCTTGTTTAAGGGCAGGAGCATCATTAACGCCATCGCCAGTCATCGCAACTATATGACTTTGGCGCTGCAGAAGCTTAACTATGCGAAATTTGTGTTCAGGGAAAACCTCGGCAAAACCGTCTGCTTTTAGGATTAACTGCTGAGCATCTAAATCCGACTTGTCCAAAAAAGAGGAGGCATCCATAATATTTGTGCCTAAACCCACCTCTGAAGCAATTTCTTTGGCAATCGCTTCATGGTCACCAGTCACCATCTTAACTTTTAAACCCATTGAATAAGCGGTCTTCAAAGTCTTTGCTGAATCTTCTCTAGGCGGGTCATGAAGAGCGATTAACCCAACATATACCCAATCGCCTCTGTCGTTGGTTTTAGCAACCCCTAAAGCACGGTACCCATTTTTCGCAAATTCCGCGACAGCCTCGTTTACCTTTCCAGCCATTGTTTCTTTGTTTGAGACAAGAGACAAAATAACCTGGGGAGCTCCCTTTGATACCTGAAAAGTTTCTCCTTTTTTGCCAAGAACCTTTGCTTCCGTACGTTTGATAATAGGATTAAAAGGAGTAAACCTGACAATTTTATAGTTTTGTATATTTGCCCTAACCTCTACGTTATACTTAGTTTTTCCTATAACAGCATTGTCGATAGGGTCTTGATCTTCCTCTCTTGAAGCCAGTGATGCATAAAGTAATACTTCATGCTCAGTAACGCCAGCGTCTAACGGCTCAAGTTTACTGACCGTTAACTTGTTCTCAGTTATTGTTCCAGTTTTATCAACACATAAGACATCAACACCAGCCATTTCTTCTATTGCAACAAGCTTGCTCACAATAGCTTCTTTTCGAGCAAGGACTATTGCACCCAACGCCAGAGTAACAGAAAGAACTGCGGGTAACGCAGCCGGTATAGCAGCGACAGTCAAAACTAATGCAAACTGAATTGTTGACAACAAACTTTGAGCTCTAAGAAGTGAGGTAATAATAATTATTACTACCAGTATCAGTGCTAGGGCAATTAAGTAGTCGCCTATTTTGGTTACCGCTTTCTGGAAATGGCTTTTTGTCCCTGCTTTCTCAACTAATGTTGTTGTTTTCCCAAAATACGTATTCATTCCAGTTGCTACTACAAGCGCATCCATCTCACCTTGCCGAACGATAGACCCTGAATACCCAACGTCATTAACATGCTTCTCTACCGGTAAAGATTCACCCGTTAAAGCAGATTCATCAGCTTGGATATAATCCCCGTTTATGAGTTTAACATCAGCAGGAATAATATCACCAAGACGTACTCTGACTACATCTCCGGGCACAAGTTCCTTGGCAGGTTTTTGGACCCATTTGCCATCTCGCAAAACTCGCGCAGTAAGCGCTAGCTTTTGCTTTAGAAGCTCAATGGCGTTGCCAGCCTTGTTCTCTTGCCAAAAACCAACCACAGCATTCAACATTAGTAACGCTAATATTATTGCAAAATCTGGCCAATGCTGAATTACTGCCGACATGATAACAGCTGCTTCAATCATCCAGGGAATTGGCCCCCAAAAATACCCCAAAAACTTTTTGATTGGGTTAACTTTTCTTTCAATAATCTCGTTGGCGCCAAATTTAGATAATCTTTTATGGACTTCTACAGAGCTGAGCCCTGATTCATTTGTAGATAAGATAGTAAATAACTGATCAACTGGAATATTCGTTATATTTCTAGCATCTAAAGGTTTATTCTCCATAAAACTCACGAAATTATCACATTTCTATAGAATTCGAGGCATTGACCAGGCTTATTTTTAGCTACAGGTGAGTGTCGTCAACAAGAAAGCGGTTCTTAGTAATTCATAAATCAAAAAGATGAAAAAATGTTCCTACTTCCATTCTAATCAAAAGTCCTACTTAACTTTCCAAAATAAACTTTGTTGATATTCATATTTAAAGCATAGCTTGTGTTAAACTAGTACGGTAAAAAATTAGCCATAAAATATGTGCCCTACCGAAACCAACTTTTGAGAAGATTTAGTAACAACTTGGTCAAACTCATTTACCAGGTTTTATGCTTCATCAAACATGCTGTCTGATTCTTCAATCAACTGGTCGTCCCAGCACGTCCAACACATAGCGTATTCGTCATTAGAGATTTTTTAGCCACATTTGGGCATTGCTTGCATATTATGACAAACATTATAAGTAAACATTTACTATATTTTGGTAAACAATTCAGTGCTGGTAGCGGGTATGAAGTTACTTTCAAAAGATGAAGCAATCGTTTGGCGGGAATTTCAAAAAAGCAAAAACACCAGCTTAATCGCAGAAGAACACAGCCCAGAAGCTTGGACTCCTGCGTACGTCTCCCGCGTCCTCAACCGAGCTCGCGAAAAAATTGCCAAAACCCTAAAAGAACACGCAAACAGCCATCGCCTCGACGTAGAAACCCTGCTTGACTACAAAGGGCTCCTAATCGGCTTCGACTACCAAACAAGCAGCCAAGTATACAGCATCTACACTGAGAAACTCGGCATCATCGTCTGGTATAAGCACCAATCCTACGGGGGAAAACTGTGCCCGCAATGCCCAAAAGGAAGAGAATGCAGAGAAACACTCGATGCAGTAATAAACGAATACAACATCCAGCTAAGAGACGACGAAAAACGGCTCAACATGACCGAACAGTCTATTGTTGTTTTCAATAAGCTTGCAGCTAAAGAAGCACCGCGCTACAAACGCAGAGGAGGTGATTAAACATGGGTAAAACTACAGAAGAAAAAGTCATTCGGCCGCCGGCGCCTCAGATTTCAAGCGGAACCATATTCAAACCCTCTAAAGCCCTTCTCTACAAAATGCAATTCCAAAACGTCGTCGCATTCCTGTTGGTTTGGTTAAGCATAGTTCTCTGCTTAATAGCCGGCGCCTTTATACAAGCAACAGAAAACCCAGCTAACCCAAGCCCAGCACAATTCATCAGCGAATACTTCGTACCCGTTAATCTCTGGACATTAGGACTAAACCTGATTTGGCTCATACCCATCTTAGCCCTCACGCCGTCGTACTTTAGAAGCATAGAATACTCGGTAAAAGCCCAAAGCGGCGATAGCATGCCCGAAATCTACTCCAAAGAAGGCATTATCACCATAACCCGCAGACACGTGCCTTTCCGCACCATCACAAACATCTCCAGCAAGTCAGGACCGTTCGACAGATTGTTCAATATAGGTTCAGTGCACATTGAAACTGCCGGATATTCAGGCAGCCAGAAAATCCCAGAAGCAGTCTTAAGCGGCATAGTATTCTATGAGGAACTTCGTGATTTCATCCTAAAGGAGCTTAGAAAATTCAAAGAACCCTATACGACTGGAACGGAGGTAGTTTATCCTACTGAGGAGCCTGTTCCAAAAATGGAGGGGCTCGATGACGAAATACTGGTTACTCTACAGGAGATTCGAGATATTCTAAAGAGTAGAAAAGGCAACCAATAATCTAACTTTTTTCTTTTCCATTTACCTATTAAACTCTTATCAAGTTAAATTACCTAACAACAGAGTGCTACCCTCAGGCAAAAATGTGGCAGGCTCTAGGTGACTTGGTGTGACTGTGCCACGTGGCATCTTGGCAACTTGCTCCAAAACCTCAGGCACCAACTTTAACAGACTCAAGCGGTGACTAACCGTCGAAGGATCCACCAAGTATTTCGCCGCAATCTCTTTCTGTGACATCAAATCCAGTTCGCTTTTGAACAGCGCCGCCTCTTTGAATGGGTCAATAGTGCCGTGCTCCTTGCTCTTACGGTAACAGATGCCCTTGGCCTCTTCCTCAGTGATATCTTGGACGTCAACCTTTAGCTCAGACCACTTTAACTCAGTGGCCGCCTGGTGCCGATGCTGACCGTCAACAATCACATAGGTCGAGAACTCGGCATAGAATTGCCGGTTCTCCTCATTATCCTCGCAAGGATAGAATACGAGGTATGGACTGGCAAGCACCGAACCAATCTTTTTAGGACCAACCAGTAGCATATCCGCTTTGAGCGCCTGGTAATCCTCTGGCGCCATAACGTTAGGATTAAACCTGTTGCCTGCAGCTGACCGGGCTAAAGCATCAATTCAACCATACTTAAGCGGCCTCCTTGGTTCTGACAGCAGCTATCGCCAGATCACCAGTAAAGAGACAATCAACAGCATCCAGATAGGCCCTATACTACTCAAGCGTCTCCGGAGTAAAAACAGGCGGAAAAATGACGTCTTTAATGTAGCGGTTAAGGTAGCGCTTCACCGCAGGACTATTAGCAGCTAAGACAGGCATCTCCGATTGTCTACCGCCACATTCATCTATGTCACAGTGTACACAGTCGACGTCGAGGTTACAGCCATCCCCAAAAACACCATTCCACTGAATAGTCTCTGACATTTACGGCATGTATACATTAATGGAGCAACCTATCCATTAGGCGACCTAAAGGCAGGGGAAACAAAAACTTTAGAAAAGACATATTTTATGTTTGGAGCATACAAATATGTTGAACCGTTTGCCCTTACTGCGACATTAAAATTCAATGACACAATCATAGATCAAGCAACAATAATGATTCCCATAAGCACAGCCCCAAAGAACCGAGTTTCTGCCGAGGCTAAAGATGCAATAGCTAATTGAACGGTCGGGCTTTGTGTTATTCTTTAGGAAAAAAGACAGAATAAAACATGTTGATTTTGTGAAGATATGAACAGTTGTTGGCCACTTATGCAAGTTGTAATAAGTAAAAGCGGAACCATTTAGAAACCATGCAACCTTTCTGAGCCTCAGACCAAAAA
>JAAZFA010000142.1 GCA_012511995.1 Thermoproteota archaeon
TATTTTCGTCTCAAAAATGTACTAAAAAAGAATACAAATGAAGAGGAGTCATTAAATTTTTTGGGCTACAATCATTGCATGTGCTTTATCGTACGGGTCTAACTCTACGATTTCCGTTACATCATAAACCCTCTTCTTTAACACACGTGCCTCATGTTGGTAGACGTCCTGAGGCGCCATGGTCACATCGATGCTCTGTGACTTACAAGCTAACATAACCCATCCATTCGGCTTTAAAAACACATCCGCATTATCTGCCAATAACTTCGCTTGCTCAGGTTGTGCAACATCACAATAGACAACATCTACTTTACCGGAGATGAACATCGCATAGTGTTCAGGCATACGAGCATCTTCCAACATAGGCGTAATATTAGACCTATACGCTGCAACATTATTAACTAAGTCTCGAAGTGATCGCTGTGCAAATTCAACACAGTAAACATGACCTGTTTCTCCAACTATGTCTGAAACATGACTGGGAGTGGTTCCTGATGCAGCACCCAAATAGAGAACCTTTGATCCTGGTTCAATAGGCACAGTTTGCAAGCCCTTTATGATTGCGCCAGCTAATTTACTACGAAAAGCATCCCAAACCCTGTACTCCACACCTTTAAATTTCACGAGACGCTCCCCATAGAATTTAAGGCTAGGCGTCAAATTCTTTGTGCCCAACCGTTTAGCGCCATCTTCAAGGACTACGTTGTAGATTTCTTTAAAGGTTGGATGTTGTTTAACTCTCAGACCCACGTTTTTCTTGTCCCCGGTTTTGACTGCCACCGCTTCCTCCGCGTCTATCGCGTCTGTCTCTTTGACCGCCAAAGCGCTTTCCGCCACCATGTCTAGGTCGATTGTTACGGTCCTTAAATCCACTGCCTTCACGGCGTGGAGAACGCTCACCTTTACCGAAACGGCGTCCATCGCCTTCGCGTCGTTGACCGCCCTCTCTGTAACTAAATCCGCCTTCCCTTCGGTCGAAACTATCTCGTTTCTCTTTGGGTTTAGGCTCCTTAGGCGGCGGGGGCTCTTTATATTTCTCACGGATCTCTTCGATACGTTTGGTAATGTTTTCTTTTAATTCATCACCGATGAAGTGACCACCACCAAACGCATCAGCACGTGCAGCAATGGCAAGTTTACCTGCGATGGCGCGTGCAATCTTTCCTCGTTGCCACCTCTTTGCATCGTGTAGAAGTGTATGTTGAAATATTAATCCATGTTTAGGCGGACGAGCTCCAGTTTTTAATGACCGAAAAAGCGCTTTTTCGGCTCCTAAAACTTGAATCGTACTTGCAGGCCTCATTGCCAGATTCTGTAAACTACCTGCAATAGATATCATACGTGCACCAAGAAGTGATCCAGCGACCGCCCGAACGTTAGGCGCTACTTCTTCCATAGTTCTATCCATATAATCCTCCATACTCTTACGTAGTTCATAGAAAGCCAATACATCTTTAGCTAACTGTTGAATCTGCAACAAATCAGTACCGGCGATATCTGCACCCATCGAAGACTCGGCTGCTTTTACTACTAGTTGTGTACGTTCTTTAGGTATGTTTTCTGCCTCTAAACGTTCAAAAGTAAACTCATCGCGGTCTCCCAATTTAACTACCAATCGAGCATAAGTCTCATGTTTCTCGATTAACCTATCAAGTTCTGGAAAGTAAACACCATACCATTCACGTAATCTGCCCATGAAGAGATTAACAGTTTGATCAAGACTATCCAGCGTTTGTATGCTTTGTGAAATAATAAGGTCGCGTTTACCTGTTGCGCCTTTGATGCGTAACTTGGATAGTTCCATGCTGACATTACGGTTCCAAATGTCGAGTTCCTGTTGATTTTCTGTAAAGCCTGATTGTAAGGCGACTTCACTCATGCGGGAACTATGCACCGCCGAATCAGCCGGTGTAGCAACTTCAACGTTTACTTTGAGTCTCCGTTGGGCTTCTTCGGCTAATTTACCATTTGAGAACACAAAGGTATCATAACCTACGTTAACAAGTAATGTAACTAAAGATGTGATTTGATCTGAGAGTTTACCCGATTCAGTGCGAAGCAGGCTTTTTGCTGCTGCCTGAGGTTTCTTTGGAAAAAGAGCCTTCTCTATTAAGCTATTTTTCTGGTCGAATGCTGCTACACCGAAAGGGAACTGTACTATGAAAGCTTTCATTTCTTTTGCCCCAATAAACTAAGTATTGTCCACACTATGGGTTAATAAATAAATTGTTTATGTCTATAAAGTCACACGTACAGTTTGAATATTCATAATAAGCAAGCATCTGTTTCTCTAACTATATAAGAGGCAGAGCAAAACAAGATAGAAGTCAAAAGACTAATGGAATAGCTTGACAATAATGTGAACCGCAGGTTAGGATCTACGTTTTGCGATTATCGTTTATACCCTTTTCATTTAGAGTTATTATGAATTTTGTTCCCTTCCCAGTTTCACTCTCAAAAGTTAGTGATCCACCCAAGGCTTCTACAAGTCGCTTAACCACCGGTAAACCTAATCCTTGACCTTTTGCCTTAGTTGTCAATAATGGCGTAAAAAGTCGAGACTTGACTTCTTCTGGGATACCATTACCAGTGTCGCTGACTTCAATGACTACCCTTTGATCTGTTTTGTATGCGACCACTCGTAAGATTCCACCATCAGGCATAGCTTGGATTCCGTTGTTAACTAGGTTTGTGAGTGCACGTCGGATGAGGGTTGGGTCAGTCTTTACTTTAGGATAACCCTGAACATCAACGTGTAAAGTTATCCAATCAGGAACTCGAACAGTTTGGAAAGTACTTGTAACTAACTTTGCTAAATCAGTCTCCTTAATATCAGGCTTTATGGGTCTAGCAAAATCTTGCAGGTCAGACACTATTTTACTGATATAATCTGATTGTTCCTCAATAAACTCTATACTCTCTAATGCCGGAGCCTTTACTTCTTGAGGCATAGGGCTTTCCACAATAGATTGCCTAGCAATGTAGACTTCACTAGTAATTGCCTGCAATGGATTGCGTATATCATGACCTATCATCCCGGCGGTCTGCCCGATAGCTGCTAAACGGTCGATTTCTTTACGCTCTTGGGATACTTTATGCATATGCCATCGGTAAGAGCGTATTTGCAGACTACTTAACGCGCCAACCAAGTTGGCGAAGGCTAAACTAAATAAAGCAGTAACAAGTCCAGGCTCCATAAACCCATGAAAAGTAAATGCAATTATAACTACTTCACCTAAACTAAAAACTATTGATGGAATCACTTGAAAAATAAACCGTGTTGGCATAACCAAATAGAAAATAACCACAGCCATATCTATAACGATTATATGAGGTACAAAATTTTCGGGGCGCGTCAAATTAACTAACAGTACCCCTATTACCAAAGAAAGCATGTAGAAAAAAATCGCTCTATCATAAGCAGAATGATTAGGCACGTTTTTAAGGTACCTTAAAATAAAGACAGAAAAAGCGACAAGTACAATCCTAAGTATTATTAAACCAACCAAAATAGGTGACGTACCTAAAAACTGGTAATCACCGATAACAAACAAAGCAACAATTAAAGCTAAAATAAAAATGAATGGTCTTGCTTCTGAGATATCAGAATCAAGATAATATTTTCTATATTCAGGGTCTGCATCCGCTGAAGTAGCCCGCCAAGCAGTCTTGAATCTACCTTTTAAGTGTCTAAACAAAGTAATTAAATCTCTACCTCTGATTAATTCGTTTTCCTCCAAAATAAAGCAAATTTGTTTTTTAGGTAAATATCATGTTACAATATTACTTTTTGTAGATTAATCAATTTCGAATAAAGTATCTTTAAAATACTATGATGGACTTTTTGGTTCAACCAACTCTAAAATTTTCTTTATCACATCAATTACCGAAATAACACCGATAATCTGTGAAGTGTCATCTACAACATAAACGTCGTCTTCTTGATTATCCATCATACTTTCTGCTATAGTATTCAAGCGTGTATTATGTTTAATAATAATGGGTTGTCTCATAATTTTTTCAGGAAGTTCTAACTCGTGATTCCCCACATCAAGGTAACCAAGGTTTTCTAAACTCACCATACCTATAATATAATTGGATTCATCGATAACAGGCATAACTCGAAGGTCCTGTTCCTTAAAAGTTTGCAAGGCATCCTTAACAGTGGTTCCTTTACGTAATACGAAGGGGCTTTCGGTCATGATTTCAGATGCTGTAATCTGTTTTAGGGCATCAGGAGCTACTTTTAATCCTCTAAGATAGAACCGTTTCAGAGCTAAGGCTTCATTCTTGAGTCTTGTACGGGGTTGGAGAGGATAAAAAGAATGGTTTCCAGAGAGGACAAAACTAATACCGCTTGCTAGAAGAGCAGGGATAGCAAATAGGCCACCTAACGTTTCAACGACGAATGCAGCGGGAGTTAAGAGCATTTTATGTGTTCCTGCAAGTAAAGCGGCCATACCTACGGCAATAAACATTATAGACAAATTCACATTGAAGACTAAAGAGAAGATATAACCTAAACCGGCGCCTATTACGATAGTGGGAAAAAATAATCCACCGCTTCCACCCCAATTTAGCGTAGTTGTGGTGATGATGGTTTTTAATAAAATTACCGCGATGAGAACGGTTATACTGAAACTCGCCCCACTAATAAGAGCACTGACGAAGTGCAGACCTACTCCGATAGAATAAATTGAAATTAACCCTGATAATGCAACTGAACTGGCACATAACACAACTACTGCGGTGTCACCGTACTTTTCTCTTAACTTTACGCCATATTCACTCATTTTATCAAAAGTTTTTGTGAAGAACACGGAGTACAGACCACAGATTGAACCAAGCAATAACGACAATCCAATAATGTCTAACGTAAGTGGAGTTGACGCTATAGTGCCAAAAATAGGTTCAGCGCCTAGCACTGCTACAGACAACAAGTATGCAGGTATCGACGCAACGATAGCTTCAATAAAGGTTTCACGGTCTAAGTCGTTTTTATAAGGTATTTCGAGAGCAAATAGGATGCCCGTGAGCGGTGTTCTAAAGGTAGCCGCTAAACCCGCAGCTGCACCTGCAACAAAGATTCTTCTCCTCAAATCATGCTTAACTTTAAAACGTTTAGTTAAAGCTGAAGCAACACCACCGCCGGCAAGCAAACTTGGACCCTCAGGTCCAGCACTACCGCCAAAACCGATGGTTAACATACCTGCGACAGATTTTACAAAGGTGTCCCGAAAGTTAACTTCACCGTTTGTTAGATGATAGGCTTCTAATACAGTATGGGTTCCTGAACCAGTTGTTTTAGTTTTAGCCAAACGTTTTACTAGAAAATATGGTAGACCAATTGCTGCAAAAGACAGGGGAATGATAGTGAAGACCGAGAAACTCGATGCAGACCATGTTATTTGCCAGAGTTCGGTGTAGACAATATAGAGACCGATAGCTAATGCTGCAGCAAGCAATCCGGTAATGCCAACGAACACATAGTAAGTGATATTGTCGCTAAATCTGCTCATTTATGGGTTGCATCAATATTCCTTATGTTATAAACATATTGAAGTTTTTTTAAAGTAGCTCAAAAAGTTAATAGAACAGCCTATAGATTTAATGCATCTAGGGATGGAAAAACATATCCAAATACACACCACATAATGAAAGCGACAAAACCGTTATTGTAGGGTTGATACAAACTATTGTTTCAGAAGACATAGCAGATAACATGGAAAAAACAGAAAGAAAAATCATAGAAGCTGCGCAGAAAGGCGCACAAATAATCTGCTTACAAGAACTTTATCGTTCAAGATATTTTCCTCAAGAGCAAAACCTCGACGTATCAAAACTTACCGAAACCATTCTAGGTGACTCAACTAAAGCATTCTCCGCAATAGCTGCAAAGTTTAATGTGGTAATTATTGTGCCGATTTTTGAAAAGAATGAAAATGGTAAAACCTACAATACTGCAGTTATAATCGACGCAGACGGTTCAATTGCTGGGGTATACCGCAAAACCCATATTCCTTTTGATCCATACTTTTACGAAAAAAATTACTTTGCACCTGGAGAACAAGGGTATCAAGTTTACAATACTGCTTATGCCCGCATTGGAGTCTTGATATGTTATGATCAATGGTTCCCTGAACCTGCACGTATCAACGCGTTGCAAGGCGCAGATATTGTTTTCTACCCAACCGCTATTGGCTACATTAAAGGGCATACTTCAGCAGATGACGATTGGCATGATGCATGGAAAACCGTTCAGCGGGCTCATGCAATCGCAAATGGGATTCACGTAGCTGCAATAAATCGTGTAGGTCAAGAAGGGTTGCTAGAATTCTGGGGAGGCAGTTTCGTATGCGACTCGTTTGGCAAAGTAATTGCAGAAGCCAGCATAACAAACGAGGAAGTAGTCGTAGCTGAACTCGACTTATCACATAATGAATGTATTAAAGAAGGATGGGGTTTTCTACGCAACCGACGCCCCGATACCTACAACTTATTGACCAAAAATGTGGAGGAGGATAAACAATGAACACAGCAAAAGTTTGCCGTGAAACTGGTTTTATTATGCCAGCGGAATGGGAGTCTCATGAAGCAATTTGGCTTGCATGGCCATATGACCCCACAACCTTCCCTGACCGAATTCCAAAAGTAGAAGCAACATATGTCCAAATCATCAAAGAAATTCATGAAAACGAAGTAGTTAACCTCTTTGTAATTGATGGGTCCACAAAAAAGAAAGTTCTCACCATGCTCAACGATGCAAGCATCAACTTAGACCGTGTAAACATTTGGGTCTATGATTATGCTGATGTCTGGTTCCGTGACTATGGGCCTATATTCGTTAAGAACCCACAGCATGAATTAGTCATGATTCATTGGGACTTCAACAGTTGGGGTGACAAATATGAAACCCTCCTAAAAGACAAAGAAATCCCCGAAGTCATAAACAGGGAATTAAAACTAACTTGCTTTAAACCGGGCATAGTATTAGAGGGGGGGTCAATTGATGTGAATGGGAAAGGAACGCTTCTCACGACTGAACAATGTTTGTTAAACAGTAACCGCAACCCAGACCTTAAAAAAATAGGTATTGAACAATATTTAAAAGATTACTTAGGGGTCACCCACATTATATGGTTAAAACGTGGTATCTTAGGAGACGATACTGATGGTCACATCGATGATCTTGCACGCTTTGTAAACCCAACCACTGTAGTTTGCGCATTTGAAGATAATTCAGAGGATGCTGATTACGATGCCTTAAAAGAAAACTATGATTTGCTTGTCGATTCAGTCGATCAAGATGGTGAGCCATTGAAAATCGTAAAGTTGCCAATGCCAAAAGTGGAAAGCGACGATGGTTTCCGGTTGCCTGCAAGTTATACTAACTTCTATATAGGAAATTCTAAAGTGCTTGTTCCGGTCTTTGATCACCCCAACGACGAAAGAGCGTTGGCAATTCTACAGGAATTGTTTCCTACCAGAAAAGTCGTCGGCATATGCTGTAAAGATCTCGTTTATGGTTTTGGGACAATCCATTGCATTAGTCAGCAACAACCCATTTCTGTCTAAGGGTAGACCACTCAATACTTTTTTCCCTTTAGTTACCTTTAAAGTCTCCAATGGAATTATAGGTAGGGCATTATATAACCAGGAATAACGAGTGTAGAGGGGTATGGCTAGGAAACAACCGCAACGAAGCCGCGGAGTTAAAGTGTTAAAAGCTGTTTCATCACCCCTTAGGCTACAAATCCTAAACTTACTTTTCGATAAAAATGCTCTCGCCTATACTGAACTCATGACAGAGTTAAAGATGAATCCAAGTCGGGATGCGGGTCGGTTCGCTTACCATCTTAAGTTTATGCTAAAGGCAGGCTTAGTTGAAGCTGATGTTGAAACAAAAAAATATTTTCTTACAGACTTAGGCAAGATGGTGCTAGATGTTGCTGACCGGGTTGAAAAGAAAGCAGTAAAATCAAATAGTATGCTTGTTCGAACATCACATTCAACCTTTGAAGAGTTTGACGTAAACAAAATAACTAACTCACTTATCAAAGAAGGTAAAGTTCCAGCGGATTTAGCTCAAAAAACTGCCAAGGAAACTGAAAAACGTCTTGTCAAATCAAAAACTAGATATATTACTGCACCACTTATTCGCGAACTTGCTAATAGTATCCTAGTTGAAAAAGGCTATGAAGAATATCGCCATAAATTGACTCGTGTTGGCATGCCAATACATGAAGTAAACGCCCTTATAGAATCCAAAGAAGCAATTTCTGATTCAAATCAAATTATCAATAAAGCAGGTCAAGTTGTGCTATCCGAATACACGCTACTAAACATTTTTCCTAGAGACATCGCCGATGCACATTTATCAGGTGCGATCTATATTGATGGTTTAGGAACTTGGGTATTGAAACCCACCGAAGTCTTCCATGACTTGTGTTATTTCTATCAATATGGTATTAAACCGGGAAATCCCAAACAAGTCTACATACACCCTCCACAAGACTTTAAATCTGCGCTTTCAATCATCTTTAACATATTACTGCATAGCAGCAGAGAGACTTATCTAACACAGACTTTCAAGTGTTTTAACGTATTCATCGCACCATTTGTAAAGATAAACGAAGCGTCAGAAATTAAAGAAAATCTTCGACTCTTCATTTTAAATCTTAATCAACATATAGATGCAACGCTGGGAATTGAACTCGTATTCTCCAAATCAGTAGCTGAGAAAACAGCTATTGGTCCAATGGGTAAAGTGTGTGGTAAATACGGTGACTACCTAAAAGAAAGTCAATTGGTCGCTTCTCTGATACTGGAGATTTTACGTGAAGAATGTGCCCTTAAACCGTTGTTAAATCCAAAATTTGTTTTGAGAATTAACAAGGAAACCTTGAGCAACGAAAAAGCATTATCTATACTCAAAAATGCTCACGACATAGCCTCAAAGTGTGGACTGCTTTATTTTGCAAATCTAACTAAAATAGAAAACGAAAATTCAGCGCTTTCCTCGTCAGGAATTAAATTATCCACGGACATAACCGGTGAATGGGAAACGGATACTTTACGCAATGGCTGCCTTGGATGCGTCACCATTAACTTGCCTAGAATAGCACTCGAATGTGAAAAAGACAAGAACAAATTCATCGGACTAACAAAAGAACGTTTTGAATTAGCTGCTAGGGCATTGAGTATTAAAAGCAACGCATTAAAGCAGTTTGGGAAAACTTCTGTACCTTTTTTGATGCAAAAAAATAGCGGTGATACTTATTTCCGATTAGAAAACTGTTCCAGAATAATCAATTTTGCAGGACTTCTTGAAGCTGTGGAAATACAGACTGAAAAACCAATTAATTCGGAAGAAGGCCATAGATTTATCGAAGAAATTATTGATAGTCTACTGTTATTTAAGCAAAAGATTTGTAGGAGATACGGGAAACGTCTTTATCCAGCTATAATTAGTAACCGGAACGCTGCAGAACGCTTAGCGCAATTAGATATTGAGAAGTATGGGGTTGCTAAAATAAAATTTTTGGGTACAAGAGACAAACCGTACTATTCTACCTTAAGACGAATTCAAATAAAACTAGCCCAACCGCTTGTAGCACCACCAGGTACTGTTGAAATGACTAAAACTCTTAAGGGTTTAAACGTAGGTGGCAGTTTGGATGTCTTCGAGTTGGACGGTGATGGATTTACACCTGAAACGTTGCTAGATTTTACAATGCGGGTCATTGAAAATCAAGCTAGCGAATTCTTTACATACAACCGTACAATCAGCTATTGTAGTAACTGTAACCAGAATTGGGTTGGAACTACCCATAAATGTCCTTCATGTAGTTCTATGAGTGGATTAACGACATTTGACAGGTTTTCATCAACTTAATTATTGAACTGCGCCTAATACAAGAGAAAGTAGCGCCATTCTCACTACCATACCGTTCCATACTTGCTGGAAATATTTTGCTTGTGGAGTACTGTCAATTTCTTGAGCTATCTCGTCAACTCTTGGAAGAGGGTGTAGGATTGAAAGGTCTTTTTTGGCTTTCGCAATTGCAGGTAAGTCAATGCGGTATACTCCTTTAACCTTCGCAAACTCTGCAGCGTCGGGAAACCGTTCTTTCTGTATACGAGTAACATAAAGGACATCTAGCTGGGATATTATTTGTTCTAAATTCA
>JAAZFA010000143.1 GCA_012511995.1 Thermoproteota archaeon
CTAATTGACCTTGTCGGCTTAAAGGGCCGAGAGAATGACCGTATAGGCAAATACAGCAAAGGCATGCAACAACGCATAGGCATCGCTCAAGCCCTTTTGAATAACCCTGACCTTGTAATTTTAGATGAACCAAGCGTCGGATTAGACCCAGTTGGAATGGTTGAAGTCCGAGAACTAGTCAAGATCATATCCAAAGAAGGCATGACTGTCCTTATTTCCTCACATTTACTCTTCGAAGTGGAACAAATCTGCAGCCACGTAACCATCATCAACAAAGGAAAATCCCTATTTTCCGATAAACTAGAAAACGTATCAAAAGTCATTTCAGGTCCAGCCTCGATGCAGATTGAAGTCCTAAACATAAACGATGACCTAATTCGAGCCCTAAAGAGATTAACATACGTAGAGGATGTCACCCAAGCAGACAACACGCTAAACATTACGTTAACAACCCGTGACGATGTCAGCGCCCAAATCTCCAAGACGATCACTATGTCAGGCGGAACCATAGTGAGGATGAACCAGAAAGGAAACCGCCTAGAAGACATGTTCATTCAATTAGTCAACAACCTCCAAGGAGGCAAAAACTAATGCAAAGAGAAAAACCAAGCTGGACGAGACGGTTTTTGGCAGTTGTACGCTATGAAATGCTCCGAAACATACGCAAAAAAATGTTCATAGGCGTATTACTTTCCGCATTTGCCTTTGCTACAATAAACTTCGCCCTACCCTCAATCGTCGAAACTGCCGAAAACCCCTACTTCGCCGTTTCTTTTAGCGCTGGAAGCTTGATGTTCATTCTTTTCGCCGTTGTCACTTCTATGCATAGCTTTTCAGGCGAGTACGAGAAGGGCACGGCTGTTTCTTTGCTCACTAAGCCGGTGTCGCGAACGATGGTTTTCTTGGGTAAACTGACCGCCATATCTATCGTCATACTGGCCGCCTATGCAGTGCTCTACACATATACCACTATTGGAGGCATGCTCGTTTATGGTCCACAAACCAACCTTCACCTTGTACCGCTGGCCTTAATCGGTGACGTAGTAGGTACGCTCATTTGGGTTTCTATCATTTTAGCCGCAGGCGCTATCTCAAAGAATTCTATGCTGACAGTTATGATGTCTTTTGGCTTGTTTGTTGCCTTATCTCTGGGAGGAGGATTAGTCGCTGCCTTCTCAGAAGATATTGCCGCTGTAAATTACCTGCCTGGTGGGGGCACATCTGGAACCATGGACATTGCGGTCGGGCAGAACATAACGATTCAAAACGTTACCGTTAACACTTATTCATCAGTTGCTACGGGAACCAACAGTATCGGTATGAACATGATAAAGTATGTTATGTATCCAGAAGCTCACGTAAACTTTTATCACATAGACTACCTCAGCATGACCTCGCTTAACATGACCACTCCAGAGCGAGAACTGCTCTACAGCGAACCCCTCTTGCTAATCACACTGCGCTCTGTGGGCGTTGCGTTTGTGTACATTGTAGCCTTTCTGTTTGTAGCATGGTATGCCTTTAAGCGCTGGCAAATCACGGGCTAGCTTTTGTAGGGGTAGAAAAGAACAGCCTCTTAGCGGTCAAGTAACTACAATTATTATTCAACGTGCCTTTTATTAACTATCCAGGATTATACCGGTTTATACCAGCAGTTAGGCATTGTGAGCACCACAGTTGTGATGCTTACCTTATTCATAAAAAATTCTGCCTGAACCTACCATGATAGACCGCTCGCTAAGCTGGTAAACATCTTACAAAGTTATTTTCTATAGTTTAGGACATGTTTGGGTAATTTTCGTTATCTCATGTGTTTAAATCAACCGCCAGTTTAGTAAGAAATAACTTGTTAGGAGGTGAAAAAATGAACAAGAAAAAACCTGCCATGTGCATACTTCTTGTCGCCATACTGCTTTCCGCTTTTTTGCTAGTTTCGCCAGTTGTTGCTGAAGAGTCTGGTTATCAAAACATTTCAGTTCAACAGGCTAAGCAAATAATAAATGGAGATCCAAACGTAGTGATTTTAGACGTTAGAAACCAAAGTGAATATGACCAAGGACACCTATATGGCGCTACTTTATTGGCTCTTTATCAGTTGGAAAACTGGGACTGGAATTGGACTACTAGCTCTGAAGGGCAGCCTTACGTCAACTTCCTTCAAGCACATGCCAATGACACCATAGTAGTATACTGTGGTGTTGGCGGTAGAAGCACACAAGCATGCCAGATCCTCGCCGACCATGGCATCAACGATGTGTATAATATGGAAGGCGGAATAACGGCATGGATGCAAGCTGAATATCCAATATACACTAAAAACCACCATGTTAGTGTCGATGTTGTTGATGAAGTATCTATAATACAAATAGAACCAATGCTCTTGTATCAGGCAAGTTGTTCCTCTTGCCAAAATCACACATGCTTAGCCGACGGTGAATCTACAATAACAAACAGCACAGTCACTGTATTAGAAGAAAGTGAAAACAGAACCTTAATTCTCATAACAGGTGAAGTAAATGGAACAGCGATAGAATATACAATTGACACTACCTTACTGGCAAGACACAGTACTTTTAGGAACGGAGTAAACAGGACAATGACCTTTTTGTCTATAGAAACTATCAAAGACGGAATTTCTAATCAACTATTTGGATTGAAATATAGCGTTCAACATGAGGATTATAACTTAACGCTGGTTTCGAGCCTTATCCCCTCAGACTTGGAAACCTACAATAGTACAGTAACCCTTGTTAGTTATGATCCTATTGGAGTGGTCATCAAATCGAATGAATTCATTGAATTCAATTCTTCAGTGACTCTTTCGCAACAATACAAGATATTGAGTGATGTCGCTAAAAGATTAGGCAGAACTTATTCAAGCAGTGATGAACAATCGCTAAAGAATCTTGCAGATGGATATAAAACAATGAGAGATGAAATTAGAAGCCTATCTAACTTCGTTAAGGCTAATCTATCAGAGTATGACCGGCCTATAACCGACAAAGCTATAACCATAATGGGAACAGGATTACAAATTTCTGATCCTGAAGCAATTAGTAATGGCGGTTTTGAGAGCGGAACATCATATTGGACAGTCGGGGGATCTGGCGACCACATGCTTTCTGCAGTGGAATATTACAGTGGCTCATATTCGTTATTGCTTGGTTATAAATACGCAAATCCTGTTGCCAACGGCAGAGACTCTGCATATCAGTATACAAGCATACCCGCTAATGGGTATAATGTGCAGTTCTCGTTCAAATACAAGCTATTCACCGAAGATTCTGCAAATTATGACAGACTAGAAGTTTACATTGTACCTTACGGTGGGGATCCACAGCTATTCTTTAGCATAGGCGGCTCAAGCCGCGGAGGCATGGAAACTTATGGCTGGAATTCATGGAGCACATCTCTAGAAGACTACCGAGATCAATCCATTTACGTGTACTTTGAGGTATACAACGGAGCTGATTCTTCCTATCGAACATACGCTTACATAGATGAAGTTTCAATAACTTATGAAGAAGTAAACGACTGTGACTTTTGGGAACTAGTCAATTGCGCCTTATCCGACCCCCAGGCTTTGGCATACTGTACTTACTTTGCTTATGCGTGTTATGCATTTCCATCCTATGTTAATCCTGCTTGCTGGCTACTAGCCGGATGCGTGGCGGTATATGCAGTAGGTTGTTACTTGGCGTATTGTTGGTAGACACACAAGTGCATGCAATGGTAAAGCTTACCAAACCCTTCTCTCTTTTCCCTTTTTGTTTTACTTCGTAACCGATTTCGCTTACCATTTAATAAATCTCAGTAGACCACAACAAGCTAGATTAATAGAATTATTAAAGCTATAATGGCTCCGATTAAAATACCAAATAGCGCTGCTGATAAGCCTCTTTGTATTTTTCCTATTCTGAGTTCAAGTTTAGATGCATAAGTAAATAGTGAAATGGAAATAGTTGTGGTAATTCCCCATAGAATCGCCCAAAGCTCAGGAGAGAGCAATTCATAAGGCGCTTTGGTTCCGATGAAGAGGATACCAAAAAAGGCTTGAGGAATAAGGAAGAATAAAAATAGTGGTTTTGACGAAAATTCTTTCACTTGATGGTCTACAATATTCATTAACTTCTGTTCTTTAACGGGGATATACCACCCAAAAGTATTTCTGTTCTCTCCCAGTTTTATCATGTGTCCTTCAAAATCAACACTCGCCTCGTCCAAACAAAAATACTTTTTACTAAATCCCCACTTGACAGTTATGCCATCACTGTTTATCTCGATAGTGGGAAAAGCCGCCAACGTGAAAAGCACAAACACAGAAAGACCAATAAAACTCAATATCCCATACTGAAACACCCAATCATTTGCAAAGGAAAGGACACTCCCCGAGAAAAAGAGGTACCACCCAAACAATATGCCTAAAAAGGGGTATACAAGAAGTAGCCAAATTAGACTTGGGAAAATACTTACAGCGCGAGTTTTAAAGGCGGTATCCCCATTTAACATTAAAAGCTTGCTGTTCTCTTCACCATTGAAATTTTGAAGAAACTTGACGGCTAGATTGCCTTTTTCAGAAAGGTTATACTTCCCACTTTCATCCTTAAAGATTAAATCTCCAAGCACCTTGAGATGGTAGTTGAACTTACCTGTATTATTTACATTAATCAAGTTCATTAAATCAACGTATGAAATGCTTCCTTTGCTAGCAAGTTCAGTGATAATCCTTCGTCTTGTACGATTTTTAAGAACTGCGCTCAATGACTCAAAATCTATTCTAGACTGTCCCAAGATTACCACACAAGAAAGATATATGCACTTTAATTTATAATTGGTTGACTAAAACATTTATCAACGTATTTTATCCAGCAATACTTGATTGAGCTTAGCTTGATAATTTTCTTAGTCAGAACAGCTTAAATGCTAAAGCAATTTAAGTCTATGCTGGTGAGAATATGTTTGGCAAAAATAAAACCGCTCACTCTGAGAGCCCTGATTCATCAGAACAATTTACGCTAAAGTCTAGAGGCTTTAGACGGTTTGGCAAAAAACTCTATGCCGCCATAGCGGTGGTAGCTGTTGTCATAATTGCTGTTGCCCTTTTGGTTCCCCACGGAGCAGCCGCCATACCCCTAAACGCTGATTACGTCGTCGGCGAAAAAATGATCTACGACTCTAAAATAACCGTGTCTATGGAGTTCGAAAATCCAGAATTAGCGTCAATTATGGGGGAAACACCTACCAGTACCAGCGTAAATGCCACGGAGACTGTAGAAGTGATTGATTTTGACGGCGAATACTACACCCTAAACCGCACCACCACCATGAACCTAAACACTCCACCCCTAAACACCAAACCAATTAGTGTTTCGATGATTGAGAAAATGAACAAAACAGGCTACTCCACCTACATGATCAACATAGGAGGCACAACCCAAGCACTGCCAGACATCGGCTCAACAGGCAACTCTTTTCTTGTCCAACTACTAAACAAACCCGAAGTCAAAGTAGGCGACAGCATAACCGTCCCATATCCCGCATTTGAGATTCTGGGCATGGACGTAACCGGCGACTTAACAGTAACCTTTGGAGAAATTGAAGAATTAACCACACCGGCGGGCACATACAAAGTCTTCAAAATAGACATGACAAGCAACAACATCCAAATCACCCTCAACACGCCGCCAGCGGCCACTTCAAGCCCCTACATACCAACAGACATAACCATGAACTGCGAGATGGATTACCAAGTCTACCTAGAATATGGTACCCTGCGCCAAATCAAAGCCGACATGCAACAAACAGCCATCTTCCAAGCATCACTAATGAACTACACCTCAACAACCACAACAGAAACGACCCTCAACCAACACATCAAACCCTAAACCTCCTCTCTTTTTACCGCTTAACAAAGGCGTTTGATTAGAAAAAAACTTGCACCTTTATCTGAGACAGAATCACGCGTACTTTCTGTTTTACTTCGCTATTCCCACGGCAACTCTCGATTTAGTTAGGTATTCTTCGAGTTTGTCAAACGACTCAATCCAGCCTCGCTGCATATCGGTTCGTTCCTTGTCGCTTAGCCCCTCGGTTTGGGAATGCCTAAGGGTCATCTTAGTCTTTCCGTTAACATCCTCAAAATCCACTGATACAAGCATCTCCAAGGGAAAACTGCTGCTCATCCCGTAGTAAGTCGCTGGCACGACGTTTCCATCTTTATCCGCAAAGCTGTCGGTGACCACAATTCGGCTTGGC
>JAAZFA010000144.1 GCA_012511995.1 Thermoproteota archaeon
CTCAAACAAACCAAACCTCACACAAAAATCAAAAACCCCATAAAAAACAACACATCTAAACCCAAAATAACACACAATGATGGTGGGGCCTCCCGGATTTGAACCGGAGTCTATAGAGCCCAAGTCTACAAGCCTAGACCAAGCTAGCCGAAGGCCCCAAACATATTGGTGAAAACAGTATTTCATCTACATCAATAAAAACCTTGTCAAACAAAGGAAAACAACGCATCACTTGTTCAACTGACTAATACAAATATTTACCAGTTAAAATTACAGTCTTAATGAGCTAGTTTGATTAATGAGAACACTATTTCATGAAACAGAAGGGAGAAAAAATTGAAAAATAAGGGACTTGTATCTCTGATTTTTGCACTCATCATATTCGCCTCTACCATGCTCATAATAGACTATGACAATACACCTCTAGCAACCATTTTTGCACCAAGCATTCCAAACCAAATTTACCAACCCATTAACCCAAAAACAAATGAAAAAATTGTCTGCATCGTTTTTGACGACGGTTGGAAGAGCTCACTAAGCGCCATTCCCATCCTGCAGAGCTTTGGTTTTACAGCTACCTACGCTATAGTCACCAGCTATACAAGTTACCCAGACTACGTAAACTGGAAAGATATCCGAAACATAGCAAACGCAGGAATGGATATAGCTAGTCACTCCAGATCACACATTGACCTCTCAAACTCTAGTTGGGATGAAATGCATGAAGAATTGGCAATAAGCCAACAAATACTCCGCTCTAGGGGTTATCCTGCTAATGTTTTTGTGTATCCTTATGGACCTTCAGGTAATAATGAAACCGTACAGAGTCAGGTTGCAAAGTACTATCTTGTAGCCAGAGGAACTGTCGAAGGTAAATGTGACTTATCACACTGTAACCGCTTCAATCTAGAAGCCTATGACGTCTACCACGACGTTTCCATGGAAGATTTTACAGAATTTTTAGAAGGTACAAACGGTAATAACATAACAATTTTATATTACCATAAAATCGACAACGGAATTGAAGACACGTCGGTATCAAAGGAAACATTTCAGGTTCAAATGCAACATCTATTTGAAAACGGGTATACAATTAAAAACCTAAGTCAAATTTTCCTCAACACCGTTCGATAACGCCATCTTCTTAATCATGTACCCATAGATAACTCAATAGCATTGACTAATGAGATTAAATCATCCTAAAAATCATCGATTTCAACAAAAAAAGCCGTAATTTCCGTGAAGCATTCCACCAAAGGCACCACTAACCCTATAAGGAGGAAACACAGATTGTGCAGTGAGGCTTAAACACACCTAATGTCAATGAGAGATCCAGTTTGTGGTGCAGTACTCGATGAGAATACTGCAAAATTCAAAATTTCCTACAACAGAGAAACATACCATTTCTGCAGTTTAGTCTGCAAAAAACGCTTCAAGCGGCAACCCACAAAATTCGTAAAATAACATAACACCAGATGGGAAATGATCAGTTGCTGACAAGTAACTCTATGATTTTCCAATCAATTGGAAGATAAGCTACGTCTCACAATTTTTCGCCGTCAGAAACATCCATGAGTACCAGCCCTGAAACTAGTTTTGGATAGAAATCAGTACTTTTTTCAGGTAAAACTTCATGTTGCACCGCAACCTCCGCAATCGTCTCAGCTTTAATCGGGTTAACAAAAAACGCTATGCTTGCTTC
>JAAZFA010000008.1 GCA_012511995.1 Thermoproteota archaeon
CTAAGCGTTCTACGGATTCGGCGATGGCAGCGTTGATATTTATAGCTGCCTCTGTTCCACCAGTCATGGCGCCAACAATTATCGGGGCACTAAATTTTTTGCCAAGAAAAACAGTTGAAAGGTTGATTTTAGATTTGTTAATCTCAGGCAACGCACGGTGAACAAGCTGAATATCTTCAAAACCCGAAACAACACCTTTAGCTTGCGCTTTATCACCCAAACAAATTCGAATATGATCTATTTTACGCCTGCCAGTTTCCTCTGCCATTCTACGCCTTCTCTATTTCAGTGCCTAAGACACTCTGACCTGTTAAGGCTCTAAAGATAGATAACCCTTTTGTGGCACCAGTAATAGTTACATGAACTCCCGCTTCTATGGCAGGTATTAATTCCGCAATTTTTCCAGCCATTCCTCCAGTTACGTCAATACCAGCGGCTTGACCAAGTTTAGGTTGTAGTTCTTTGAGTTCCTTAAGATTTAGTTTTTTAAAGGGTTTAGCGTTTGGATTAGCCTTAGGATCAGAATCAAACAATCCATCTGTATCGGTACCGATAACGATTTTTTGGGCATCGTATTTTAACGCTAAGTATGAAACGAGTTGATCACCCGAGAGGATAGTAAAACCAATTTTTTGGTCTAAAACAACATCGCCATAGAATACTGGTGTAAAAATCATTTTTGCATATTGCTTAAGCACTGTTTCATCAAAATACGTAATCTTGGTGTTTTCAGTCAAAAAACAACTCGATGGTGCAATACTAACAGCTGGCACTTCATGCCAGATTAATGAATCCATAATAAGACCGTTTAGCACAGTCATAACGTGATGAGTTTCGGCGAAACCCAATTTTTGAGTCGGATCTTCTTTGTAACCATCCTTTATTCCATATTTTACTGCGGTTGGATGACCAAAACTACCGCCACCATGAACTATTATGAGGTTGTCTAGATCAGCCCTCTTAATTTCTTCTGCTAAGCGGTTAATGATTTCTGTTTTTGCGGCTAATTCCCCAGTTTTATCTGTGATGGCTGAACCGCCGATTTTTAGTATGATTGGTCGTGCATCGTTCATCGCAAATCGTAACCTATCTATGTCTCTTTAACTTCTGGTTATTTAACGTTGCAGTCTGCTACTGTGTAGTTTTTAGGTTAGAGAAATTAGCGGTTGCCTATATTAGTGGATACGTCTGTTTCAATGGGCACATTTTAGCGTTTTTTCATCTATCCTTTCTTCAGTCGATTTAACGACATGTATACTACACCAACCAATATACCACGACAAAAAATAAAAAAAGATTATATTATAACGACTTCTCAGCGTTAGCATCTTTAGATTCAATCATCTTTTCAGATTCAGCCATCTCTGCCACTGCCTGCTTTTCTTCTTCTTCTTCTGCTTTTTTCCGTTCCCGGTCAACTATACTTTCCCTTATGGCATCACCAAAAATCTTACGTAAATCTCGTTTAAGAGACAGGGTTTCCGTTGCTAAACCAAAGTAATCAGCAAAATAATCCGTTGTTTTAAGCGCAAATGAACGTCCGCTACGCTCTGTAATAATTAAGCCCATGTCTTTGAGAAGTTTGACATGCCCATAAGCATGCTGACCTCTTACTTCTATGACACGTTTTTGGGTAATGGGTTGGCGATAAGCTATGTACGAGAGGGTTTTAAGTGGTCCAGAGGATAACAATGGGCGGTTAACAAGTTTTTTAATAAGCGGAGTGAATTCAGCTTTAACCTGAAGTACGTATCGGTTGCCTTTTAACGCCAGGATTTCTATGGGACCGCTTCGAGCTTTATATTGCTCAATAAGGGTTTCAGCATAACCGGTGACCCGTTTTTTGCTTCTACTACCAACAGCTTGACACATTTCGTTTATATCAAGTGGGCGACCTGCCACGAAAAGAGCTGCTTCAAGAAGGTTCAATGCTTGAGCCCTTCGGTCGCTTGTTTCGACGGCTTGATCGGATTGAGAGAACGATGTATTACCCACTTTTGATTCTGGGGGCGACTGAGCTGTCTCAGGCTTATCAGTAACATCCGCTACATTGATACTCAAACTATCCTCAGGCAATACCTGTTTTTCTTGATTTCGCTCAACGGGTTGGTCGTTCGGCTTTTCCAACGTTTAATCTCCCCACAGCTATGTAGAGTTCCTCTGTTTCCTCATTCTGCCATAAACTAACTAATCCATCCTGCGCAAGGAACAAGAGATAAATAAACATTCTGAGCGCTTCAATACGTGTAGCATCTTTTGTTAAAGTTGTAAAATCGACGATACCCTGCCCGCCAGTTATCTCCATCAAGCGACTGTAAAGCTTGTCAACTTCAGACTCTAGTTCAGCAATAAACCTGTCAAACTTTGGTAGCAAATCTGTAACGGCTGGAAGGATTGGGTGTTGTTCGGTTATATGTTTGAGGTTATGGAGTCTTTCGCCTTTCAAGACATCATCGAGAACTTCAAGAAGGTGCTGAATAGTCGTAGATGTGAGTTCATGGCGTAACGGCAAAAACAGTGGTGGAGGAACGAAATCTGACGATACACGGGGAGTCGCAGCAGGCGGTTCCTGTAAAGTTAACAACAACTTTGATTTCATTAAGTAAATTAGAGCAGAAGAATCAAGTGCAACACCTGAAGCACGAAAATCTACCTGTTCAGGCGCATTTTTCTCCATCTCATACAGAAAAGTGCGCAACAAATAAGCTATATTAACATTCCAAGGGGTAAGCTTCTCAAGCTTGCTGATTTCAAAAAGAATATTCCACGGAGGCCGCAGATAGAAAGGTCGACGTATCATGGAAGTCTGTGTTGATGCTGCCATTAGCTTGCCGGCACCTCCACAGGGAACTTTGCGGTTATAACATTAGATACACCATTACGTTCATAAACGCCATAGATTTTCTGGGCTTTGTTAACCATTTCTGGACGTAAACTAATAACGATGAATTGAGTTTTATCTGCCTCTGAAAGTAGCGTCTCAGCAAGCTTAGTAGTATGGAAGGCATCTAAGTGGGCATCTACCTCATCAAGCACAAAAAAGGCAGCTGGTGAGAATTCTTTTAATGCAAAGATGAAAGCTACCGCGGATATCGAACGTTCCCCACCACTAGCTCCACTGACGACAATGCTTGGTTTGTTGGTAAACTGCACGATCATATCGATACCACCACTGAAAGGCTCATCAGGTTTCTCAAGCCTCAGGGTAGCGTTCCCACCACCAGTCATTTTTTCAAAGTAATAGGTTAGGCTTGTGTTAATTTTATCGAATGCTGTCATGAAGACCTTGCGTTTCTTAACCTCAATCTCATCCATAAAAGCAACTATAGCTTGTTTTTCACGTTCTAATTCGTTTAGACGAACTGAAAGCTCCCTGTAACGGCTAATCTGATCAGCATAATGTTGTGCAGAAAGCTGATTTACGGCACCAATACGATCCATTTCAAACTGCATCATGCGAATGGTGGTCTCTGCATCTTGGATTTGTTGAAGGTTGGTTTCAAGAGGATGCTCATAACCATACTGCGCCAACAGTGTTTGAAGTTGCTGTAACCTAAGTTGAGCAGTTTCCAAACTCACATGCAACTGATTTGCGAGTTTATCCGATTGCTCGTATTCCACATCAAGCATTCGAAGCTCAGCATCAATAACATCTATTTGAGAAGTGAATTTCTTTGCGTCCTCACGAGCAGATAAAACGGCTTTTGATAACTCAATACGGCTCTTTTCAAGGGCATCTGTCTCAGTTTTAACGGCGTCGCGTTCTGTGATAGCGTCTGTAGTCTCTTTTGTTAGCTTTCCTTGCTGTTGCTCGATTTTTGAAAGTTGAATTTTTGTATTCTTATAGCCCGCACGTAAAACATGGTCAAACTGCATTTGATTAGTATTAATTTCGGTCTGGATAGAACCCATACGCTGTCGAAGGTTATTAGCTTCCTCACCGAGTTTCTCTCGCTGAACTTCAAGCTCTTGAATGTGACCTAGATCAGTTTTAAGTCGAAGTTCAGAAATTTGAGAATTGATCTTTTTTAGAGAAGCTTGAATATTATTACGTTCATTACGATAAACAACCATGCGACCCTTGAAAGAAGCTGCTTCTCGCTCTAACTTTGCACCATACTTGTCAATGTGACGAATATTTAATTGAGTACGTTTAATACCACGACGAATACGTATGATTTCTCTGTCTAGAGTTGCAATACCTTCTGATAGACGAGTCATCTCTATTTTCGCACGCTCAAGGTCTTCCTCGATTGACGCTATGTCGGTACTACGTTGTGAAAGATGCGTTTTAAGCGCTCTAACAGCCTCATCTAGACTCTTGAGTGCGTTCTCACTTGGGATAATAGAACTAAAGTCTATAGGTGCCCGGTAGTAACCGCTTTCAAACGCTCCCGGCTCAAATACATCACCATTTACTGTGACTGTTCGGTAACCTTCGTTAGCAAGAGCAAAACCGATTCTGTCATTGGAAACTACAAGAGTATCTCCAAAAACATAGTTTACCGCCATCTCGAATTCAGTAGCATATTTAATAAAATCTGACAAGGGTCCTATTACATCCTCACGTTTAGGACCAGATTTATTCTTGATGGTATTAACACCGTGTAGAGGAATAATTTTAACTCTACCCAATTTCATACGGCGCAACGTTTCAGTACATGTAAAAGCCACATCAATATCTTTCACAACAAGAGAATCAAGCCAACCAGTAGAAGCAGCGTCGATTGCTTTCTTAAAGTTCTTATCAATCTTTACCAAGTTACGAAGGCGCCCATGAATCCCATTAATTGCGCCTACAGTTCCCATTTCTTCGATACAACGAAGCGCTTTCTCTTCAGCAGCAATAGTCGCGGCAAGATCACGTTGAGTAGCAAACTCAACGACCGCTTCTTTTGCAGAAGCAGCAATTTTTTCTGCTTCTGCAATTTCTTTCTGCACAGTCTCCTTCTGAAGCAGCTTCTTATCGATTAAATGTTCAAGGTTCTTGAACTGAGCTCTTTGATCACGTTGTACTTGCTCCAACTCTATCAGCGACTTCTCTATTTCCCCTTGAGACTGAATAAATTTCTCTTTGCGTGCACTTAAATTCTTGATTCTCCCCACACAAAGACGTAATGCAGCCTTGTCCTGCTTGTATTCTGAACGCAGAAAAGCTAAACGCTTCACATAACCTTCAATTTGACCATCTAACTGACGAATCTGTTGATTGTTACCTTCCAAATTCCCCCAAAGCTGGGCCGTCTCATTTGCTAACGCCTCATGCTGCGCCTGCTTCTCAGCTAACTCAGCATTAGCCTTTTCATATTCAGAACGAGACTGACGGATTTTAAGTCTATTGTCACGAATTTCTTTCTGTAGCGTCTCATGTTGGAATAGATTATTTTCTTTAATCCGTTTAAAACTGTCCAAACTCGCTTGACTCGAATTAATTTTTGAGTTAAGCTCAGTTA
>JAAZFA010000145.1 GCA_012511995.1 Thermoproteota archaeon
ATCGTCAACCTACCTGATGAGTTAGAGAAGGACTGCAGTCACAGGTTCACCGAAAACAGCTTCAAGCTTTTTCGCCTCCCAATGCCATCACCTGGTACAGTATTGGGTTTACTGGGTCAAAACGGCATAGGCAAGAGCACTACCCTTAAAATTTTTGCTGGTGAACTTAAGCCTAACCTTGGAAACTTTAAGAATCCACCAGAGTGGCAAGATATCATTTCTTATTACCGTGGTTCCGGCCTTCAAGATTACTTCGCAAAGCTTAGCGAGAAAAAAATGAAAGTTAGCAATAAACCTCAATATGTAGATAAAATCCCAAAAGCTGTTACTGGTAAAGTCGGTGATTTGCTTGATAAAGTGGATGAGCGCAAACAACTTGACGACATTGCTGATGAATTAGACTTGAGTAAAATTTGGGACCGCCCACTCGATGTGCTTAGTGGTGGCGAGTTGCAGCGCGTCGCAGTTGCTGCCGCACTTAGTCGAGATGCAGACGTTTACCTTTTTGATGAACCGTCAAGTTATTTAGATGTCAAACAACGGCTTGTTGTAGCGCGAGCTATTCGCAGCCTTAAAGAACAACAAAAAACGATAATCGTTGCAGAGCATGACTTGGCTATTATTGACTACCTTTCAGATCAAATCTGCGTTTTCTACGGTGCACCTAGTGTTTACGGAGTTGTTTCGCATGTACATGGCGTCAGAACGGGTATAAACATTTACCTTCAGGGTTACATTGCAGATGAGAACATTATGTTCCGCAAGGAAAGCATTGTTTTCCATGAAAAACCCCCCACTCCAGGAGAGTCAATCGGTGCATCGCTATTACAATGGAACAGAATGGAGAAGACGTTTAAGGGATTCAAATTGATGATCGAACCAGGTGAAATTAAAGTTGGAGAAATCATCGGTATCTTAGGACCAAATGGAATCGGTAAAACTACCTTTGTCAAAATGCTTGCGGGCGTTGAAGAGACGGATGATAAACGTCAACTTAGTAAATTAAATGTCAGCTATAAACCTCAATACATCGCCCCAGACTACGAAGGTTCAGTACAAGAACTATTATTGAATGTCGCTAAAGACAATTTTAATTCAAGTTGGTATAAGACTGAAATTGCTACAACCCTCAGACTGCAACCTCTTATGGATCGGAACGTTATGGAGCTCAGTGGTGGAGAACTTCAAAGAATTGCTATTGCAGCATGTCTAAGTCGTAAAGCAGACTTATTTTTATTAGATGAACCTAGTGCGTATCTTGATGTTGAAGAACGTTTAAATGTAGCCAAAACACTGCGGCGTGTTGTCGAAGCACATGGTATACCTGCATTTGTTGTAGAGCACGATGTAGTCACTCAGGACTTTATCGCTGATCGTCTAATGGTTTTTAACGGTGAGCCAGGCATCAGTGGCGTCGCTCATCCACCAACTACTTTGCGCGACGGCATGAATACGTTTCTCAAGGGGATGAATATTACTTTCAGAAGAGATAGTGTTACTTTCCGGCCCCGTGTTAATAAGGAA
>JAAZFA010000146.1 GCA_012511995.1 Thermoproteota archaeon
AACTTGGGGTTTTCTGGTCTTTTGGGTTTGGCTGGTGCTATTGCTTTGTTGACAAATAGCTTGATGTCTTTACAGGCTGCCAGGAAGATAAAAGGGCAATAGATTTAAAATTATGCACATCCCTATCGTCAAATAAAAAAGTTATCAAATCAGGAATCACGTTAATTTAAAACTTTCCTCATAGCTCGTATAATATCTAAAACAAATTCCAAAAAAAGTGACAACAAAAACAAACCCACCAAACAACAAACTTAACACACTCCAACTCTACTCTACACCCACAAGCTAAATAAGCAAACAAACACAAAAAACAAACATTAATTCAAGCTTAAATATGGTGCGGAGGGTGGGATTTGAACCACACTAAGACGTCTCTTTTGTAAAAGAGAATCCTTGCCAAGAGAAAACACACTATTTGCTTCTTGCTCTGAGTTGTCCATATGTTTGTTTCTCCGTAATAATTTATGTTACATCAGCTTAGTTATCGACAAGCAAATAGAAACGTAACGTAATATGTTACAGATTGAGGCTTTAGAGTGCATAAGGAATTACTTAGCGGCAAAGAACGCCAAATGCTTAGACAGTACTTAGAATCAGGAGAGAAAGATAAGCACTTTAGGATTTTAAAGACGAGAATTAAGAAGAGCTATCCTGCTATTAGTCTAGATTATGAATTAATCACTCAAATTGTCAATAAGCTGGAATCTACCACATAGGGATAGCTTAATGATATTTTATTTTAGAAATTACTTGTTAGCTATATGATACCTTTTCACCCAAGAGGGTGGTACTACCCCTGTGTCATTCATATAAAGTCTAGACAAGTTAGTAATTGAATTTTGAATTAGAGAATAGTAATCAAGTATTTGGTTGGTAAGCCAAATCAATATTGGCATTATTGTTCAGGTCTATTTTTAGCAGTTAAATATCAGACAAGGGTGGATGATATAGTGGTGGAAAAAGGTCATTGATTCGATAAATAGGTTAGGGAAATCATTATGGTCGCTTGATCTAGAATTGTGTCATTGGATTTTATGGTAACAGTAAGTGCAAATGGCGCAACTAATAGGAATCCCACGTCAAGATATGACTTCTCGAAGGTTTTTGTTTCCCCTACCTTAAGGCTTTCTAATGGATAGGTTTCTCCACTAATAGCTTCATCGGGATGGTAATATGGGTTGTATCCAGAGATTGGCGTAGGTGTAGGGTGTTGCCGGTCAGTTTCTTTTGCAGCAGTTTTATTGGTGTTGAGTGTAACAGTCAAGTTTTCGACATCAGTCTTTCCAAGATTAGTATAATTCAGAGAAAACAAATCAATCATACCACCAAGCGTAGTGCCATGCCAATTACCCAAGTAGATAAAATTAGTTATTTTAACATTGGGAGTAGAGCCTGGAGTTGGAGGAGGAGTGCTAGTTGGCATTTCGTTATTGTTATTTGAGTTATTGTTAGACAAAGAAATTATGGCAACAGTAAAAATGGCAATGCATAAAATGACTGCAACTACTGATAGCGTAACTTTATTCATAGCATTATGGGGGGTATAGAGCAAATAAGAGCTTTTTCGTCAAACTTTCTTGACTAAGCTAGAACTAACTCTTAGCAGATATCTAGTCAACCGTTCTTGACTCAAATAGAAGACGGTTTAGACAATGTCGCTGGATACGTAATTGTTTTTAGTGTTTTCAATTTGGTCTACAAAGTTGGACTAAAAATATTCAAGGCTTTTCGGTAAGTCTACAATAGAGGTATTAAATATTTTTAGGTACATATCAGCTTTGAGGCAAAGGCAAACATGGAAAACGAAAAACAAGTTGACCATGACAGGCAAAAGGCAGAAGTATTTGACGCACTTGGACATCCAACACGTATACTTATCCTAAAAGTTCTAAGTGAAAGCTCACTTGGATTTGCTGATTTGAAGAAAAAGACAGCGATTGAAAGTAGCGGACATCTACAGCATCATCTAACTAAACTCAACGGCTTGATAAAAACAGATAAATATGGGAAATATTGCCTATCCGATGAAGGCGAAGATGCCCTTCTAACAGTCCAAACTGTTGAGCATTCCTCAACAGAGTCAGTAAACCATAAACACCGATTTAACACAAAAACCGCTTTGGTTACCATCTCTTTACTGCTTGTAGGGCTATTGGTGGTCACTTCGGTTATTGCGGTAATTTCTCTTAGTCAAACTGATGCTCTTATTAAAAGAAATAGTCAAACATCTAGTTCTTTCAACCCATTTGGTGTTTTACCCGATAACCCTATAAACGCCAAATTATTCGATGCCCCACAAATAAAACTCCTCTCACCTGACAACCGCACCTACAGCGTAAACAGTATACCGATAGTGTTTGATTCAGTCAACCCACCGCCCAATTCAAGTGCTACCCCAACTATTTTAATTTGGGTTGTCTACAGCCTTGACGGTCAAGCAAATCAGACCGTAACTGGTGACTCTCCAACTGGTCCAATGCTAACAAACCTAACAAATGGGAGCCACACCATTATACTCTACGTGAAAGACAACCACCAATTATATGGAACTTCAGCCCCCGTCACCTTCACAGTTGACGCATAATTTTTTTTCTATTTTTTCTATAACTGAATATGACGCTGTTTATCACGTCGCTGAAAAAAGGTTGTTATGACCGTGGCATATATAGTTAAACTTCCCTAAGAGGTAATAAAAAGCTTAAGCCACTCCACCCGTAGGCATAGGAAGGGTTGTTTTCTAGGAAGGCTCGGGGAGTAGTTATAACCCTTGACTCGATGACTCGGTTGTTTGCATTATTTACTATTAGGCTCTTACTATTTTGCTCCCTAGAAACCTCTGCCCCACTACCTCATAAGATAATTAGATAGTTTTTTTTAGTTAACACAACAACCAAGTCAACCAAGCCATCAAGTCAGCTATGAGAAAAAAGGAAACTTGGTATTTGAAAATCGAGTGTGTGTATAAAAAATAATATTTAAATAGAATGTTTTACAATATTGCCAACTTAGCCCAAATTTTCAGGAATAGCTCCTGCTACATTAACCTATTCCTGAACAAAATAGGATAATACGCCTTAACTATTTAAGCATTTTCTTGGGGCAAACGAAAAAAAAGTTGATTTAAATGAGTAGTAAAGATTCGAACCTCGATTTAAAAGTCTGCATAGTCTGCGGTAAAGGCTTTCTTTCAGGGAGACCTAGCCAACGTTACTGTAGTCAACTATGCTATCGTGTTGCAGTCCGTAAAAAGATGCAACAATACAACCAACAATTCAATGATAAAGTGGTTAAGTACGCTGACCAGACATGAGTACACCGCAGTCGACACCACCGCAAGAGACTTAAGAAGTCACTCATGTACTCATTGAAGTTGGCAACGAAACATATGCTACCCCCATCTAATGAAACAAGCAAAGAAAACAAACATAGTGTTCCCTTAGCAGTTGAAAAATGGTTTAACTTTGGATTAAATGTTTTACCGACTAAAGGCAAGAAACCTCTTGTCAATAGCTGGAGACATTGGCAATTTACACGTCAAACAAGAGCAGACATAGAATCTATGCAATGGCAATCCGCTAACGGTTTCGCTGTTATATGTGGAACGGAAACAACAGTTACCTGCAACAATGAAACCAAGAAAGTCTATCTTGGAATTATCGACATAAACCACAAAGATACTTTTGACTTCTCGGTATTTCCACAAACATACATTGAGAAATCTCCAAATGGCGTCTACATTTATTATTGGTCGCAATCACCACCTGACGCAACCAAACATGACGGCTTTGAACTTCTAGGCAAAGGCAACTATGTCTGTGTTTATGAACAACCGTATAACAACCTGCCAATCACTCCTACATATGACATAACAACTGAGTTTGAGAATACTTGTCAACAACTTGGCATCGCAAACACGGAAAAAGAATCTAAGTTGACAAGCAAACCCAAAAGCAACCACACAGAACTTCTTAACAAAGATACAGTTGAAGGTCAACGTGATAACACCGCAATCCGTCTTGCAAGTAAACTCAGAATTGACAAAAAACCAAAGACCAAACCCTATCCCTACTACGTAATTGGAGCAAGAAACATTGCCATCCATCGTTAGAAGAATCAATAATCGAGCAAAAGGTTGAAAGCGCCTACAAAAACAAAGACCCATACTATAATGGCAACCAAGAACCCAAGTTTAACAGGACTAATTTCAGGGATAATGTATTTCAAGAGATAATGAGCAAAAACCACTTTGCTACTCTACCAAATGAGGAAACATACGTTTACAAAGATGGAGTTTACATACCTAAATATGTGAAAGCTACAGTCAAGTTTGAAACTGAAAGGAGCTTTGGGAAGTTCTACACTCCATTTGACTGTCAAGTAATTACCGATAGGATAAAAGCACAAAGCTAAAGATGTCAATTTCTTTAGTGAAAAGAATATTTCGTTAAATTATATATTTGTAGAAAATAGCATTGTAGACCTGAATACTGGCCACCTATTGCCACATAATCACGATATACCCTTCCTAAACAAGCTACCCGTCAAGTTCGGTGCAAATGCCAAATGCCTCCTCTAATAGACCAAAAGATGCACGAATGGCTCGAATCCGATGAACACGTTCAAGCAATGTATAAAGTAATAGGCTTCTGTTTAATTCGTAAATATGTGTTTCAAAACGCATTTTTCCTTTTTTAGGAGAAGGGGAGAACGGTAAAACTACATTCATCAAATTGTTGACTAAATTACTTGGCTCAGAAAACGCTAGCAATATACCGCTTCAAGACATAGGTGACGAGTTTAAGTCAGCCAACCTGCCTAGCAAACTAGCAAGCATGGCACAGACGAATTATCAGTTAAGGCTCTTGATGACACCGCTAAATTCAAATTAATAACTGGTGAAAGCCCAATGTATGCTTACAAAAAATATGTCCAAGAGCCAATACAGTTCGTTAACTATTCAAAGCAAATCTACGCCACCAATGAACTACCCAAGATTGCTGATAACAGCCACGCCTTCTTTAGAAGACCTATAATCAAGTTTCCAAAAGCTTTCACCTTAGTTAACGGCAAAAAAGACCCTGGCCTGATTAGCAAACTGACTACTGGTGAGGAACTAAGTGGATTATTAAATGAAGCCATAAAAGGCTGGATACGCCTAAATCAAAAATGTGCATTTTCCATTCAACCGACAAGCATGGATATCGAAGAAATGTGGATTAAAGATACCATTCAAGAATTTGTCGATGAATGTTTAGAAACAGGCAGTAAGGATGACAAAATACTGTTTGAAGTAATCTATACCAAGTACGGGGAGTACTTGCAAAAACAAGATGATAAAAGCAAAGATTCAGTTGGCAACTCTTCTTTTGAATTGAAGCTAAAGAAGTACATTAGTTTTGAAAAGAAAGACCATCAATCGGTGGCTCACGACAATACTACTACAGGAATTCGTTTCAAAAATGGTGAAAGCAAAAACGGTAGACTCTAAAACAATATATTAAACTTCATCATCTTCCGATTCAGGTGAAAACATCCATGAATCTTCATCGTCTGTAGCCATGGCAAGGTCTGCTTCTAAATCTTCTCTTGAATCTTCCCTTAGTTGCTTGTCAAGTTCTTCATTGTAGTTACTATTAGATGAAAACAAGATGCCTAACCATAAGATGAAGATTATAAAGCCTAAGAGAAAAAAGAATATGATAAAGGATAAAGAATCAAACATCCAATAACCTAGTAGAGTGTTTTTGGTTTGTTTAGGCAGTATCCCCAATCAATTTTAGTTACTAAAGTAAAGCCTTCTGATAGGTACGTTGTTAGTTCTTCTTTGCTTCCTGCATAAACAACATCATATTCGTTTGCTTTAACCCATGACTTAACAATGTGAACATGTCGCAAAGTATTCTTAATGTCGCAATGCCTAGCAAATCGTTGGGTATCTACTATATCTTTGGTTTGAGGTAGTGCCATGAAATCGCATAGTGCCGGAATGTATGGAAGTGAATTTTAAGGAAGTCTTGGTTACCTGTTTCATCAGCTAGTCTATGTCTATAGTCTACAAGAGAATCGTTAATGCCAGTTGGCTTATTGATATTGGAGAATATTCACTTATCCTTTTTTGGTAATCGGATGAGTAAACCGATAGTTCATCTGACAAGCTATAGGTCTTAGTTCTATGCTCCTTGTTACCAGTTATAGTTACTGACTTGGTTGAAAAGTTGATGGCTTTCCACTCTAAACTCCAAGCTTCTCCACTAGAGCAACCAGTTTCAACAGATAACAAAATCATAGCTTTGTTTGGAATTGACCTGATACGGTAAACAAACCGCTTAACCATATCTGGATTAGGTACGAACATTTCATCGTTGTCATATACCCTGAAATTTGGTCTATTATAAGGCATTTTCTTAAACTCAGCATACTGAGTTATCGCATCAAGACAATTCGACTTGGACTTATCACACCAAAGGGAATTAAGAACTTGATTAGTCATTTCAATGGGAGTACCCGATAGCTTGGCAAAGAACCTAAACTTTCTTTCTATAGTAGAATCTCTATTATCCTTAGTGAACTTTAGCCATAATCCAAAATTCAATAAGTCAGAATCTTTTGATTTCGCAGGTTCTTTGATGGTGCGGAGGGTGGGATTTGAACCCACGAACCCCTGCGGGATAGGAGCCTCAGTCCTACGCCTTTGGCCATGCTGGGCGACCTCCGCTCACGTTAGCGGAAATATAGGAACACAGCACATTTAAAGGCTTTACCATGAAATTCCGCCGAAAGACGAAACAAGCCCTACATATCTTGCTGGCCATCAAGAAATAACTGTATTCTGCTAGCATATTGGGAAGTAACTTGACTTTTCAAAGGCACCTCAAAGTCTGAGAAAAAATATTACATTTGAACAAATTTCTTTGGCGAACATTGATCTAAACGTGGATAGAACACCATACAATATTCCAAAAGTAATATAATCAACCCAACAAATTATTAACACCATGTTTCCCACCCTTAAAGACATCGCTAAACGTCGCAGACAACTAGGATTAAAACAATCCGAACTAGCCAAAGCAGCT
>JAAZFA010000147.1 GCA_012511995.1 Thermoproteota archaeon
AATGATATAAACTGTGCAACAACGTAATACCTTTAAGGTGAAACTTTGCATCAACCAATGTATGAATGCCCCTTCTGCAACGAACCAGCACTGAGGACACGTTATCTCTTTTGGCGCCACATACATGAGTGCTTACGTAAACAGGCAACATTGATGCCAGACATAACTATACCACAATCTCTAACAGATAAAGAAAATTTAACGTTGATCGTCTAGTTCTAAGTTTAGAGGTATTTTAATACCAATATTGCTGAAAGTTATTACATATCAAAATAAGCCTTAAACTACTGTTAAGGTCAGTGTTGATTTTATACTGTTAGATTTCCTTATTTGCTTAAGAACATTTTCCCGCAGATTCTCAAGAGAGTCACTAGTGATTTTTGCCACTAAATCATAAGCTCCCTGTGCAAGATAAACTTCTTCAACTGACTCCATTTTTCGTAAATCCTCAAGAGCCAAGTGCCGCTCATCTGATTCTGCGGTAATAAAAACAAAGGCACTCCTTTTAATTTTTAATAGAGGAACCTGATCTATGGTAGAGCTTATTTGAGGGCTTATTTCAGGTTTCTCTGCAAAAACATTCTCCAAATAAACATCTCCTTTAATCTATTACTCGGATTAATAATACTATAAAGTTAAGTTGCTACCTTGCAACTACAACAAAGTTATATTAAATTACCAAATAATAACTTTAGATGCAGCTTGCAAAAAGCTGGGGCTTGGCGAAAACCCGCTTTTTATAACTGCAGAAAGTATGATAAGGGCAATGGAGAACCATTCACAATTATTTTTTCGCCGTCTGGGAGGAAGTGGAGGAATGGATGCTTGACTCATGCTTTCTATAAGCCAAGCCCGAAACTTTCATACTAGATGTCAGATGGCGTTTTATACTTTACAAGTGAGAATACTTCGTATTGACCATCGAGTGCTTTCCGTCCATTCAAATACTCTAATTCAATGAGAAAGCCAACACCAATCACTTTGCCACCTAATTTTTCAACCATATCAACATTAGCTTTCGCAGTACCACCAGTTGCCAATAAATCATCGATGATAAGTACATTTTGACCGTTGGGAATTGCATCTTCATGTATCTGTATGCTGTCATTGCTATACTCAGTTGTATATGTAAAGTCCAAGCATTTGTATGGTAATTTACCTTTTTTACGGATAGGTACAAACCCGACTCCTAATTCGTATGCTAAAGGTGCCCCAATGATAAATCCACGGGCTTCGTTGGAAACTATGATATCGATTTTTTTTCCCCGATAATGATCTGCTAATTGTTTGATGGTTTCTTTAAAGCACGTTGAATCTTTTAGAAGGGTTGTAATATCCCAAAATACTACTCCTTTAAATTCAGGGATTCTTCTTATTGCACTTTTTAAATTTAATTTTTGATCTGAATCCATGTAATATATCTCCATTTAAGTGAAGCTGTTTTCAAGGGCATTATGGCATCTGCAACTACACTCGTTTGGAATTTTGGCGACAGTTTCAGCGATTATTCGTTTAACATTCTCAACGTTATTTTTCATAATAGTTATAATGTCGTTAACGCATACCGCATGTTCTTTCCAGCAGTCGTAGTCGGTAACAGTTGAAATGTTGGTATAACAGATTTCAGCTTCTCTTGCCAAAACAACTTCAGGAACCATAGTCATTCCAATTATGTCAGCACCCCATTTTTGGAACATTTTAGATTCTGCTTTAGTTGAAAAACGAGGCCCTTCAATACAGACATATGTTCCAGCCTCATGCATTTTGATATCAAGTTTTTTAGCTACTTCGACTACAGTTTGGTGTAGTTGAGGACACATGGGTTCTGCAACGGATATGTGGCAGACTTTTCCCTCGTTTGCTGTGTAGAAAGATTGTTCACGACGTGTAGTTCGGTCGATGAATTGGTCTGCAAAGACTATCTCACCTGGTTGATAATCTTCCCGTAGTGAACCAACTGTGGACGCGGCAAGAATTCGTTTAACTCCTAATTTTTTGAATGCCCAAATATTTGCTCTTTGATTGAGATCGGTTGGGCGTAAAGTGTGTAGTTTTCCATGTCTGGGTAGGAATGCAACAGTTTTTCCGTTCAGTTCACCAATGATAAAAGCATCTGACGGCTTGCCAAACGGTGTGTCAATTATGATCTCTTCTTTGTTCTTGAGTAAATGATGGTCATAAAGACCTGTTCCGCCGATAACTCCAAATTCTGCTTGCATGACTCTTTACTGCAAACGTTTTGCTTATAAAAATAGCGTAAATCTGTTTCCATCCTTATTGTTTGCTTCCTAAAATTTGGTAAGCCGTAATATTTTTTTACTTCAGAATCTCACTACATAGCAGGAAGTGAATTTTTGCCAAAATTTTTAGTTAATTCAGCTATTTTAAAATCAGAAAACAACCCCCAAGCTTGTGCTGAAGGGGCAGCTAAAATGCTATCTAAAGGAAAAATTAGAGATATTGAAGCTACAGCGTGTTATTGTTGCAAAGGTGAAAACCGAGTTGCTTTTGTCATCAAAGGTCCAAGTCAAGATGTAGTGCTTGAAACTGTCCAGGAGCAGCTAAACATACCAGTTGCCTCTATAACGGAAGTACAGGAAATTACTTAGCCGTTAAAATTTCTATAGCTGCCTTATTGTATATATCCAAATCACGGTTTGAAAAAAGAACTATTGTAACTTTTTTTATTTTGTCTTCTTTTTCAAGATAATCCTTAATTGCCTTTATGGCTATGATACTTGCTTCTTCGGTTGGGTAATTGTAACTGCCTGTGCTGATGGATGGGAAAGCAATCGTTTTTAATTCTTTCATGCTTGCTAATTTAAGGCTGTTCCAATATGATCGTCTCAAAAGCTTAGGTTCTTCATGTACTCCGCCATGCCAAATCGGTCCAACCGTATGGATCACATGGTTCGCCTTGAGGTTCCCGCCTGTAGTAATCACGGCGTTCCCTGTTGGTAAACCATCAGGCCATTCTTTTTCTCGTAGGCGTTTGCATTCCTCAAGAATTTTTGGTCCTCCACGGTTGTGGATTGCAGCGTCCACTCCACCTCCACCTAGTAATGTTGAGTTTGCCGCGTTTACTATTGCGTCTGCTTCTACCTCGGTAATGTCGCCCTTGATTAATTCGAGAGTTGCCTTTGCAATTGTAAATTCCATACCTTAACAAAATTACAAGCCAACATTTATACTATGTCAACAGCGTCCATAAAGCTGAACCCATGAATGATAATCCAAATCCGATAAAAACCGCTGCACAGAAAAGCGTAATCCCCATTCGCACCTTAGTATTCCAGAAACGCTGAGACTTAAAAACAACAAAAGACGTTACACTGTAAACTGCTAAGTCAGTAAGCCAGTGTACACCGGTAAAAATAGAAAAACCTAACAACCCAAACAGTTGAGCATTTAGAATAAGTGTCGTTCCAACAGTTAACCACCACAAAATAAACCCTGCGTTTATTGCTGTGGTATAAACTCCTGCAAGGATTGTATCTCGCATAGGACTTAAAATAGGTGTTTCAGGCTTGTTTCGGTTTCTAAAAGTCTGCAGACCCATGAATACCATTAAGGCACCACCAATTAAGCCGACCGTAATCTGTACAGATGTTGGGATATTGTATTGGCTAAGTACAAAATAGATCAGAAACATCAAAGGCACTTCAACGATGCCATGTCCCAAGGCTATTAGAGCTCCAGAGAATTTACTTTTTTCAGCTCGTTTTAGTGTTACTGCAAACAGTGGACCAGGCATTAATACGCCTGAAAGAGAAATGATCAAAACCGTCGCTAAGAACACCGGTAAATCTGTAACGTATGCCAAGTAACTCACTCAAATACTTCTTTTGCGGGTTCTCGTTTTTTTCTCTTTAAGATATTGTTCTGCATTTTTACTATCTCGGTGCTGTCTTTAGCAAAAATGTAAGTATCTAACAGTGTTTGGTTAAGCTCAAAGAAAGCGTGTCCCCAAGAAAAAATATCAAGCATCTTTTTTGCCTCATCTTTAAACCCCGTGATGTAAAGGGTTGCAGCTATTGCCTCTGCTGTCGTAAGTTTAGTTAGTTTACCGTAATTTACAGGATTACCAGCGATTAATATTGGTAGACATCTGCTGGTACCTCTTACATGTTCTCCCATCACTTTTTGTGCATGTTCCCAGCTGCAATCCAGTGCAACAACTCCAAACTGTTTAACCCTTTCACTATCTGCTGGTGATAGGGCAATCTCTCCAAAAGGATTCAATACGACCGCACGTTTAGGTAAAAATTTAATTTTTGTTACTATCCTTGCAAATCCTCTGCGATTTAACCTAAGTGCTGTATTCTTTTTAGGATCATCTTGGGCTGCATGGTAGATACTAATTTTGATTGAAAAAGGTTGTTTTGGTTCAGATTCAGGTTGCACTAAGGTTTTTCACCTTTAAGTGATTCATCGGGTTCTGCATAACTATGGGTATGTAGCCGATAATGTCAGAAGCAACAATGTGAAAACCGATTTCTGAAGCAACAAAATCACCTGCAGCACCATTGATAAATGCACCTGCAACAGCAGCTTCAAACGGATCAGCACCTAATGTGATTAATCCTGAAACGATTCCGACTAAAACATCGCCTGTTCCACCAACGGTCATACCTTGGTTACCTGTTGTACTGAGTTTGACTTTTTCTTGGTTACAGATGATGTCTATTTGTCCCTTTGATAATATTGTGGCATTGAATTTTTTAGCCGTTTTCTGGATTACATTAATTCTTGCTTCAAGATTCTCGGGCAGAATTTCATCTGTAAGAATAGCATATTCCCCTGCATGGGGTGTCAAAACTAACGGTACTTTGAGGCTTCTTTTTATTTTAGAGAATGCTTTCAATCCATCGGCATCTAGTACTAACGTTTTCCCAGCCCTTTCAACCTCATCCACACAGGCTTTAACAAATTCTTGCGTTTCAGAATCAAGACCCAAACCAGGTCCTATTGCAACTACATCGACGTTTTTTATGAATGGTTTAAGTGTTTCAATATTGCTTGGGTTCAGATGGTCTCCCTGAAGTTTAATTATTATTAAATCCGGTGAAATGGAAGTGGCTTCGTAGGCGATTTTATGAGGCATCGCCAAATAGACAAGGTCAACGCCTGTACGCATAGCTGCCAAGGAAGCTAACGTTGGAGCACCCGAATAAACCTCATTGCCGCCGATAACAAGCAAACGTCCATAATCACCTTTATGACTTGTTGGTCTGCGTGGTTTTGTTGCTAATACTACATCTCCGGGACCGGCAAACCGCTCTAATTCTAAGGGTAATCCAATGTCGCTAACGATGAGATCGCCAATGTATTTCTGGGCGTTTTTAAACCCTTTTTTTGCTTTATGAAAAGTTACCGTTAAATTCGCTTTAACAGCTTTGTCTAAAACGTCTCCTGTATCTGAATCTATTCCTGTAGGGACATCTACGGAAACCTTGAATCCAGGCATAGAATTTATGGAGTCGATAACTTGGCTAATCGGTGCTTTGATTTTTCCTTTAGTGCCAGTTCCCAATAATGCGTCGATTATTATGTCAGCTTCAATTTTGGGTATATTTGAACTGTCAGTTATTTCGGT
>JAAZFA010000148.1 GCA_012511995.1 Thermoproteota archaeon
ACAGCTGCATTTTTGGGCTATAACTTTAACGAGGTGAATGGCATGAGATTTGGAATCAACAAGAAGTATCGACTAAAACAAGACTATACCGATGCAGCTCTAGGAAAGATTCCTGCGGGTATGACTGCGACTTTCCTTTCTTGTACTGCAGGGAGTTGTAAATTTAAACTACCAAACGGTAAACAAATCAGTGTCGCTGAAAAATCAGCGCTTAGTCTTATGCAAGAATAAATCTTCATATCTAACATTTTTAAATTATTTTCTTTTTTTCCTTTGGTTATTCTCAAAAAAAGTTGCTATTGATTACAAATCATAAGTGTAACTAGTTTTAACAACTAGCAAAAATTGAACTGGAGACGCAATATACCTAAGTCATAAAACGTTTCGGGTCAGTGTCAATATCCACAATCGTAGGCTTATTTGACTTCAAAGCTCTATCAACCGCACCTTCAAGTTCTTGTGCCTGAGAAACCTTAATACCAAAACCACCTGAAGACTCAGCAAAATCTGCAAAACTAAAATCATGTAATTCTGTCTGCCAACTTGAATACCCCTCAACCTTTTGTTCCTGCATAATCATACCCAACCTTTTGTTATTCATAACAAACACCTTCACTGGTAAACCATACTTATGAGCTGTTAGAAAATCTCCCAAACACATAGTCAAGCCCCCGTCACCCGTAATACAGACAATCTGCCTATCCGGAAAAATCAACGCCGCAGCCAAGGCACACGGCAAACCAAACCCCATCGTTGCCAAAGTTCCACTCATAACCATCTTCTGAGTCTTCTTCATGCCAAAGTTGCGTCCAAACCACCAACAATTCTCACCTACATCAAGTGAAATCACAGCGTCATCAGCGATTTTCTCATTTAAAACCCCCATAATGTAGGGTGGTCGAATCGGATTAGTGTTTGGATCAGCCTCCTTTTCTAACTGTAACTGCCAAGCCCTCTTAAGACGACCAATCTCTAAAACATAGTTGACATTGTTTTTCTCTACCACTTTAGCTGTTAACTTAGGAATCAAAACTGCACTGTTACCCAACAACCCCACTTCCACAGGATAACGCCTAGCAATCATCAAAGGGTTGATGTCAATTTGCACTGTGCGTTTCTTAGGAATCTGCGACAAATCTGAAAACGATGAACCAACCGCCAAAAGCAAATCACACTTATCCATCAACTCACCCGCTGCAGTTGAACCAACCCCGCCATGGCACCCAACATACAACGGTTCGCTATCATCAACAAACCCCTTAGCTCGAAAAGTCGAAATAATCGGCGCGCTAATCTTTTCAGCCAACTTTAACAATTTAGCTCCCTGACCTCTAGCGCCAAACCCCATCAAAATAACAGGCCGTAGCGAAGAATCCACAACCTTCGCAGCCTTATCAATCATCCAATCTTCCTGGCCGTAACTTAAATTTGGCATCCTACCCTCAAACGGCAAAATTTCAGCTTCATAAGGCAACTTTTGTACATCATTAGGAATACCGATATGTGCAACACCTTGGTCTAAAAGAGCATGCTTAATCGCCAAAGTAGCTAACGACGTTGTCTGGTCCTCAGTCATCAAAGTTTTATTATAAACACTTAATGGCTCAAAGAAAGCATGTTGATCAATCTCTTGAATCGCACCCTGACCAATCAACTTCCTATGAACCATACCCGTTAACGCCAAAACAGGTGCATGATCAAGTTGAGCATCATACAAACCTGTAACAAGATTGGTAGCCCCCGGGCCAGAAATCCCCAAAACAGCAGCTACATGCCCAGTCAACTTACCATAAGCAGAAGCCATAAACGCAGCGGTTTCTTCATGCCTCACCTGAATATACTGCACTCTACCCTCAGTTTTACGGATAGCATCCACAACACCCAAAGTAGATGTACCGGGAATCCCAAAGACGTATTTCACACCCCAAGCTGCAATCTGATTAATCAAAACATCTGAAACCGTATGTTCCC
>JAAZFA010000149.1 GCA_012511995.1 Thermoproteota archaeon
GCACCAGCTAAAGCGTCATCTAATCCAGGTGCTACAATCTTAACGCCTGCGCTGGCATATACACATTCAACACCTGAGAATTTGTCCTTTGGGTCACGCATCTCGTCGAGCGGTTTAGGCACGAGAATAGTACGGACATGTGCTGAGATGGGTCCGTTTTTACCTCCGACCACTACTAAATCATCCCTATGTAATGTGCCATCATAAATGATTGTGTTAAGTGTCATTCCTAGACCTGATTCTTCTTTAACTTCTAAGATGGAACCTTTTGCCGGTCCGTCGGTGGTTTGTAAGCGTTTCTTTAAAAACTGTTGAGTTAATCCGACCAGTACCATGACGAGTTCTGCAAGACCTTCTCCTGTTTTGGCGCTTGTTGGGACGAGGGCAATGTTTTGGGTAAAGTCACGGATGTGATCAAAACGGTCTGTTTTGAATTGAAGACGGCTAAATTCCCCCATGACTTGGTATAGACGGTTATCGACTTCTTGTTGAATAAAACTGGATTGGTTAGCGTATGATTTTAAAAATGGGTTACCAGGGGTCGCTTTCCAACCTGGAACGCGGTCTATTTGGTTAACTGCAACTATGAAAGGTGTTTTGCGTGCCTTGAGAATTTCTATACATTCAAAAGTTTGAGTTTCAAAACCCCGCACAGCATTCACTACTAAAATGGCGATGTCAGCTACGCTACCGCCTCTTCGGCGGAGGTTTGTGAAGGCTTCATGGCCTGGAGTGTCTACGATTAAAAGCCCGGGGATTTCTATACCGGTTTTAAAATTGCCCATATAGGGTCCGATGAGTTGTTTTAAGGTTTCCACTGGAAAAAAGCTAGCACCGATATGTTGTGTCATACCGCCTGCTTCTCGGACTTGTACATTGGTTTTGCGCAGCTCATCTAAAAGTGAGGTTTTGCCTGCATCTACATGTCCTAGAACACATACTATTGGTTGGCGTATGGGCAACTTGTTTTTCTCCTATTGGTTCTTTAAGGCTGATTGTATTTTATTATCAGTTAATAAATACGTCTATTTTATTTTGTGTTTTGGGTGCTAATGTAGGTTTTGTTTGCTTTGATAAAGCGTTTATTTCCAAGGGCACTTCTGGTTGATTGGTGAATAATGTGCCATACTGTGTTAAATGTGGTACTCCATTGAAACTTGATGATAAATTCTGTGCAACATGCGGTGCAGCTGCGCCTAAATTTACTATTGAAGAGCACCATGTCAGCGGGAAAGATCTGGTTGATCGAGTGAGTGAATTACTTCATGAAAACAACGTGACACTGTTAATAGTGAAGGATGATGCAGGTAAAGCGTTGCTGGGGATTCCAGCGACAGTTGGTGTTATTAGGGTAGTGTTGGCTCCATGGCTTGCAGCATTGGGGTAATTGCTGCTTTGGTTGCTAATTGTAGAATTGTAGTTGAGAGAAGAGAATAAAGAACTAAAAAGGCGGGGTTTATTTTGGTGGTTTAATGACTAAAAGGAATATACCAATAATAACTAAGATTATACTTAAGACGCTAAACAACAACGTAAATCCGCCGATTTCAGTTGTAACTGTCAGATAGAATAAGATTGCACCAATTATGATTAATA
>JAAZFA010000150.1 GCA_012511995.1 Thermoproteota archaeon
CTAAATTAAATCCATGCTGATCCAACGCCGACTGCATTATATCCCACATTCGCCAAGTTCGTTCATCAGCCTTAAAAATTCCCCAAACATTATCATCGCGCCACCGTCCACCCCAAGCATAATTATGTGGAAAAACAAGCGCTGAATCAGCCTGAATCGACCCCTTAACTACATTAGCATTTGTTACTGAATCCTTCCAAAAAGTCTCAATCGCCTTGAAATGCTCTTCCTGCATTGTTCCATACTTACTTGAACTTTTATCATAATAATTAAAAACGACGATGTAATCAGCGCCGCAATCATAAGCCGTCTTCATCTGATCAAGGATCTCAGCACTAGTTGTAAAGTATGGTGGATTCTGATATTTCCATGTTATGATTACTCCCCAATCTTTATTCAGAACTTCACCAGCTCCCCTTATCTGTGCAATCTGCTGACTATAACTTAGGTTCCAACCTACCTGTGACCAGATTACATCGTATCCAGCTAAGTAATCAAACCAATACAAGTCATAATCAGTAGTATATACTCGAGTTTTGCTGCTTATAAATTCAATATTACTTTTATCACGATCAATAAACCTCTGAAATGCATCATCATTATCCTTGAATGGTTTTACAGTCTGCAGTTCAACGTAGCTTCCATAACTAAATCCATTTGGCGCCGTATTCACTACCTTTGTTGTACCATTTGGATAGAATATTTTCTCAAAATTAGCATTACCATCACTTGAAGGCTCATATAATCTAATCGGACCTTCAATCTCATAATTAATTTGTACTCCATCTTGTTGTTCAACAAATATATCACCATACCTCGTCTTAGTTATTTGATTACCAGTCAATGAATCCTTATATTGCACGTAATCATCAAGCATTTTTCCAGCAGGCTCGTCACTATAATAAACACCCAGTAACTGATCACCCCACCGCTCCTTTGCGTTCTCAAGCCATACCGAGAAGGTAGCTTGGATATAATTACCAAAGTAAGGGATAAAATACATACCCGCGTCCACGGCATAGTCTCCTAACTCGTTAACACTATCAAAATCCCTCTGTAATAAACCAGAATTAAGAACAAAAAGATTCGTGTAACCTTTAACTTTATCGATTAGGGCTTTCCCGTCTTCAACGGTATTTCCGCAATATGTTATACCAACATAGGTGTCAGGAGCTTTTTTGTGTATAGTCTGGTTTACAACCAAGAGTCCAGCAATCAAAAAGATTGCTATACCTACAACAACTACAACTGCGATTAACGCTTTTTTCATTTTATCCCTCGAATACCAATAATGTATGCATACGAATAAAATTTGCCATAAACTGTTTGCATAATCATGTATAGAACGTTAAATTAATAAGCGACTTAAACCTACCTTCTTTCGGCGTATAAGCGTATGTTGAAGCGCAAAGGCAAACTTTTATTAATTGCATTATTAGTCGTCACTTTAACTGTACCAACGTATTTTTCGTTTGTATCCTCTTCAAGCGGATTCATAAGGATAAACACTACCGGAAATAGCAACCCTGGACAACAGGTTCAAGCGGGAAGCAATGTAAATCTGTATCTTGGAGATGTAATCTGGACTGGGGGACAATTCTACCTCTTTTTAAGCTCAGATGGCTCAAATCAAATGGGATCAGGCTTAGCTTACACTCCAATAATCGATGTTTATGATGTCATGCGTATAACCGCTGTCAGTAATTATAAAAACGAATTTGGAACTTGGACTATAGGATATGGTTGGGTTAATGGAACAATACCTGCTACCCAAAACCCGGGCAATTACTATATAAAAGCAGTAGATGGCGAAGTAGGATCAACAGTTGCCATAACAGACACAAGTCTAATGATAACCGCACCTCTACCGGGTAGTGCCACACTCAACTTATCGCCAACATCTGGTCCTGGAGGAACTGATATTACATTTACCGGTTCAGGATGGTTACCAGGTTCGACAGTCGATATTTTTTACAAAGACCCAAGCTTTGAATGGAAATTTTTTGTCTCTGCAACAGCTAATACTCAAGGACAAATAGCATATACGTGTAAAGCTCCCGACTTAATGAAATCGTTAAACAATTATGACACATATGAAACCTATACTCCGATTTCTTTCAAAGCCAAAATGCCATGTGGTTTAATTTACTCTGATGTTGTTGGATTTGACCAATATCACAGAGGACTAAAGACAGTAGGTGATGCATTTGCTGGAGGACTATACGGAAATGGTACCGACTTGACATCCTATGTCCGAGTTAAAGAAGGGGATATTATTACGATAGCAGGCAAATGGTTTCATTCAGGGTCTCCAATTAACATCAGATGGGACGGTAAAGCTGTTCACGACACTGTAACAAGTGACCAATGGCGAAACGCCCAAATTATTGGAAAAACAGGTGCAAACTCAAACGGCTCGTTTAATACTACAGCAACAATTCCAGAAGCCGATGCAGGCATCCACTATATAGAAGTTGAAGACTCACAAACACGCATGACAGTAAAAGTCTACATGGTGCTTGGTTACATGAGTATTTCTCCAGCATCAGGTCCTGGTGGCGCTACAGTTGAATTCACAGGCTCAGAATTCCCTGAATCATCCACAGTCGACCTATACTATCGTGATTCCATACTTAACACTTGGAATTATTGGAAATCAACAACTTCAACAACAGAAGGAACAATTAAGTTTAACACTGAAATACCTGACCTTAAACTGTCATGCTATGCAGGAGACTACAACAACTTTTCAACCCCACTCAGCTTCCGAGCAGATGTCGATGGCACCGCATATGCATATGCAGACTACACTCAATTCGCAAGAGGATTAACTCATGTGGGCAGCCAAGTGGCATACGTATTATTTGGCAACGGAACATATTTGGTTAATTCTGTAGATGTGAGACCAGGCGATAACCTCTACATTGCAGGAAAATACTTCAATCCGGGCGTTGTATATGTTAAGTTTGACGGCACCGTAGCAACAGGAAGCTATAATCCTCAACAATGGAGTTCCTCGATTATCGTCGGTTCTACAACCGCAAATCAAGAGGGAACATTTGAAATATTTGTAACAGTCCCCACAGTTGATGATGGACAGCATTCAATAGCAGTCGAAGATTCCGATGCCTCTTTAGTAGTCGGGATAAAAGTTACAAACCCCACTCCAACGCCTACAGCTACGCCAAAACCCACAACCAGCCCCACAACATCTCCAACAACCAATCCAAATCCAACAACCAACCCGACACCAACACCTAACCTACCAGCTCCAACTATAGATCTAACCTGTAAAGGTACAACAACAACCAGCGGTGCCAAGGTCCAAATAAACGGCGGTTTATCGCTAAACAGCAACCCAGTCGCAGCATCCCCCATCCTAATCTCTTACAGCGTTACAGGTGGAAACACATGGGAAAGCCTAACATTAGTTAATACTGATTCAGGCGGTAGTTTCTCTGCAGTATGGTATCCCTATGTAACCGGTAACTATCTTGTAAAAGCAACCTCAGAAGCTACGTCCAGCATGGGCCATACAAGTAAGACTGTAAACTTGGCGATAACTCCAAATACAGACAATGACAACGTTTTTACAGTAAACTCTAATTCAACGATTGCACAATTTGCGTTTAACTCAAGCAGCAAAATACTGAGCTTCGTTGCTACAGGTGAATCAGGCACTACAGGCTATGTCGAAGCCTACATACCTACAAGCATTCTAAATGATATCTCACAACTCACAACTTATGTTGACGGACAACAAGTTAGCCACAATAGCCGATTCGAAGGAGATTCATGGATTATAACTTTCACATATTCCCATAGCCAACACATAATCACTATGGCAATAGATGATTCTGAATCAAAAGTTAACAATGTAGGAATCCCGCCTTATGCGATTGTAATCATTGCAGTTATAGCTGTAGTTGCCATCGTGGCAGCGGTAGTAGTGCTAAAACGCAGATAATGACATTAAACTTAACTTTTTCATATTTTTTACTGCTTTGCTATTTATGACTTGGTTAAATAAATATTGTATTTCTCTTTTGTTAACTATTTTTTAGCTTTGATAGTAATTTCATAGAGATAGGGCCAACATTTACCTGTAACAAACAACCTGTCAGTCTCATCATCGTAGGCTATCCCGTTTAGAACATCATTATGTCTGTTGTGTTGATAGATTCCGGTTAAATCAATCCAGCCAGTTACTTCGCCGGTCAACGGATTTATAATAGCGATTGTTTCTGTCATGAAAATATTAGCGTAAATATTTTCTCCGATAAATTCGAGCTCGTTAATATTTTTAATTAAAGTTTCACCATCTTTAACGCTAATTGTCCTCACA
>JAAZFA010000151.1 GCA_012511995.1 Thermoproteota archaeon
CATTGCCACATTGAGAACAATATTCTGCAGAGGCATACTGTGTTGGCTGCGTATACTGTGCATGCGAGTGGTATTGTTGTCTTATGGTGTATGGTTGGTGTGAAATTGCGAGTATACAACCGATTAATGCGAATATGTTTAGTCCACTAAGGATTGAGAGGATAATTATGTATACACCGTATTTTGAATAATTCAGCTGGTTGCTCCAATACCCTTTTGGCATAAACAATTATCAATACATTAACTACGATAATCCATATACTACCGACCAGTAAAATTAGAGTACTCCTGCGAGTATTCATAGTATTCCGCCTTATTGTAGTGAGGTAATATGCAGCTGTTGGAGGGTTAGTCATTTGTTGATTTGACACATAGTATTGCCTCGACTTATTGTAGCGATATAGTCGAGGGGTTTGTTAAAAAAAACTTTGTTGATCTAACAATAGAAGTTATGTATTTTAATGCGATTTGTTTATGTCATTCAATCATATAAGAAGACACCAGGAAGACCCATTAATGGTTCATAAAACTGAAAAAATCACTATGTTACATGGTGCAGGCGGCACAGTAATGCATGATTTAGTCAAGAACTACATTGTGAAAGCCTTCACCGGTATTGGGAATGCAGAAATCCCACTTGAAGCCATGGATGACGCCGCAGTAGTTGGCGACATCGTTTTAAAAAGTGATTCTCATGCTGTGAAACCAATTTTTTTCCCTGGAGGAGATATTGGAAGAATCGCAATTTCGGGAACTGTAAATGATATTTCATGTTTAGGTGCACAGCCTTTTGCTTTGGCATGTGGGCTTGTGCTTGAAGAAGGGTTGCAGATTTCTGACTTTGAGCGAATTCTTGAAAGTATGCGGGAAGCTTGTTTTGAAGCTGATGTTGGCATAGTTACAGGCGATACTAAAGTAGTCGAAAAAGGCGCCTTAGGTGGTTTAGTTATGAATATAGCGGGCATTGGCAGACGAACAACTGCATTAGATAATAATCTTCAAGTTGTTAGAAAAAATCGGGAACTACAAGCCCGTTGGACTCTAGATTCTAACTTATCAAGGGGCGATAAGATTATTCTTTCAGGCAGTATTGGCGATCATGGTTTAGCCGTGCTATCGGCTCAACAGGGGCTAAATTTTGGCAGTGAAATCCGATCTGACGTTAAACCTCTAAACCAGATGGTTCAGCAGCTACTAGGCGAAGTGGGAGGTGTTGTTGCTATGAAGGATCCCACGCGAGGGGGGTTAGCAGATGCTCTAAATGAATGGAGTGAAAAATCAAAGGTTGGGATCCTGACTTATGAAGATAAAATACCCATACATCAAGATGTACAGATAGCTTGCGAAATGCTAGGCTTAGATCCATTAGAAATTGGAAATGAAGGCAAACTGATAATCGGTGTCGTCCCAGAGAAGGCGCAGCAAGCACTAGAGTTTTTGTGGCAAACACCCCAGGGTAAAGAGGCACAAATAATCGGAGAAGTCACAACACAATTCAAAGGGGTTGCAATGCAGACGGTAGTAGGCGGAAAAAGAATTATTTCTCGACCAATCGGTGACCCAGTGCCAAGAATCTGCTAGGTTTCTTTTTAATAACTACATTTTGTGCCAACATAGGATTATATCAATTCATTACTCATTATCATTTTGTCAGGTTGAGGAATACGCCTTACGGTGGTATCCAAGCTGATGTAGGTAACTACCTTAACGCTTCGGCGAGCAGTGTAAGTGCTAAAGTTGGTAAGGATAGTTGCTGATAGGGTTTAGGCTCAACTTGACAAAATTTTTCTACTCTTGGCTCTGGAATGATTTTATAATGGAAAGTCAAAAAATTAACGGTACGAATTGCTACAATTGCATTTTTATTTCAAGAAAAGCTGAACCTGTGGATTATACATTGTTGAACCACCAAGGAGGTCTCAACCCACAAACGCAGGCAGAGATGAAAAGGGCACAAAAAGCAGATTTAATTACTTTACCTGGAGGCTCAAGTGTAGAGGTTATCAGTAAGCAATATTGCAACAATCAAGCGATAGAAATGTATGTAACTATTCGCATGTGCTGTGCATATTGGGATAGTCCGGGGGTAATAAGACCTTGGAAAAACGGAATGCTTCAGACAATTATTCAGTAGATGTATTGTTGTTGTAGAGATGCAGTCACATTTGTATTTATCCTACATATAAAATATTATGATAATAAGCGAAGTGAAAGTCCAACATAAATAGAGGTGTTTTTCTCTCTTCCTGATCTTCATAGCTCGCATTTAAGTTACTTTCACCTCACTTTATTTTCAAATCAGAAGAATAGTCTTTAAGTTGATGTTAAGTGAGTTGCAAGTTACCCCTAATATCCATTTAATCCCTCATTTGACATTAAGAATATAAAAAGTGACGTCATTGATGTATTCTATAATTTCGAGAGGGGAATTTAACATAGTACAAATAGAAGAATTTGAGAGAAGAGAGAAAGAACGTAATTATCGTATAGATATTGGCGCTTACGGTAGCATATGTATAGAGGCGCCGACTAAAGAAGAATGTTTGGAACTCTTTAGGGAAGTAACCAGCACTAAACAAAAACTACGCATCGACGAAGCGATAAGGTAAAACCACTTTTGTGGCAGCATTATTTTTCGCTTATTCGCATATACTTTTGACTCTTGAATACAGGGCTTCTTTGGAAGTAAAACAGTTTTTTTATTATCTTCCACTATTTGATCAAGCGTTTTCAAGAAGAATTCTTTGCCCAAACTCTGCAGGTTCCTTCACTACTAACCATGCAAGCACCGACAGGTTTCTCAGGCGTACAAGACTTTAAAAACATAGGGCACTGATTAGGTTTAATTTTTCCAACAATGACATAATTACAGTGACATCCTTTTTGGATATCTTTGCCTTCAGTGAGTTTTACATCGTATTTTTTACGCGCATCATATTCTGATAAGCTGTCTTTCAAGTTTAAAGTTGAGTTATCAAGACTTCCTATGCCTCGCCAGTTACCTGCAGTGACTGTAAAAGCCTTTCGCATTGCTTCGAGCGCTTTTTTATTTCCCTCAGGCTTAACTACGCGCAAATATTCATTCTCTAATTTCGCGTCGCTTGTGCTATACTGCTTAAGAAGAAGGTAAATAGCCATCAGGACATCATTCGGTTCAAAGCCCGCGATGACTGTTGGCATACGGTATACTTTTGTGAATAATTCATAGGGTTTAAGACCAATTATTGCGCTGACGTGCCCCGGTGCTATGAAACCGTCAATTTGAAGACCCTCAACGCCCAATAGTAATTCCATAGCAGGAGGTATTAAACGATGAGAAACAAGAAAACTAAAATTCAGCGGTAAATTGTTCAGTGCTTCTATTGCAGTTATCGGGGCCGTTGTCTCGAAACCGACAGCATGAAAAACGAATTCTTTGTCACGTTCCTTTCTTGCCATTTCAACTGCATCAGAGAGCGCATAAACAATCCTAACATCTGCACCCAAGGCTTTTGCTTCTAAAAGAGAGGAAACACTACCAGGAACACGTAGGAGGTCCCCAAAACATGTAATAACTTTTCCTTTTTGCGCTAGCCACACAGCTTGGTCGATTTCAACAGCCGGAACAATACACACCGGACAACCAGGTCCAGCAATGACTTCAACATTTTCAGGTAACAAACTACGTAAACCAAAATGAGTTATCGTCCACTCATGAGTACCACAAACATGAGATATCTTCACTTGACCCTTTTTAGGCGCTACTTCACGAATTTTATCTGCAATATTCTGTGCAACCTTTGGGTCTCTAAAAGGCATTAATTGAGTCATGCCATGCACCTTATTCTTGACCTGCTTGGGCTAAAATGTCATTCCAAAGGCTCAAAGTCTCAAGCGCCTCTTGCTCTTCTAAAACTTGAATCGCATAACCTGCATGTACAAGTATATAGTCACCGAGTTTAGCTTCCACAAGCGAGACATTCACATCACGCAGAACCCCTTGACCGAAATCTACTTGAGCTTTTTCTCCTTGTAGAGTCTTAATTTTTGCAGGGATCGCTATACACATAAATATCAATTATAGAAAATGGGTTTAAGGACGATAAAAGCAGTTTGGTTTAATATTTGTAATTTGATGCTACAACTGCCTGACCAAATGAAACTCCACCATCTCCAGCTGGCACTAAGTTGTGTACAATAAACTGTAGATCGGCTGCCTCAACTACTTCTCGAATGGTTTTTGATAGAATTTGGTTGCATGACGCTCCACCAGAGAAACCTACGTTTTTTGTGCCTTTTTTTTGGGCTTGTTCTATGGCAAGAGATGCAAGACCCTTCGCTAAGTAAGCGTGTGCACTGTAGGCTAAGTCTGCAGTAGAAACTTTCCCTAGATTTTCAAAGACCTCTTTGATTAAATAGGAAGTTTGTAAAGTGTTGTCATTGATGCGGGGTTTAAGTTTTAATACGTCCTTACCGTTTATTGCCGTGGATTCTAACTTAATCGCTGGTTCTCCCTCATAGCTTCGAACAGTACAAACCCCTAATAGGGCAGAAATAGCATCGAGGACCCTGCCGCAACTGGTTGTTTGTGGTTCAACCATGCCCTTCTTAAGCTGGTCATTGATAAGGTTAGCTTCCAATTTGCCATAAACCAATAAGTCACTTTTCTGCTTTAACCAATTCGTTACGTCTATACCTGTTTTAAAAAGCATAGCTGCAACTATACGTAGAGGGAATCTGCTAGCTATATCGCCACCTAATAGCAACTGACATTCCAAATGGGCAAGTCTATTGAAATCCGTGGACATATTTTTTGTGTAGAGAATTTCGCCTCCCCAAGCCTTGCCGTCAAGACCATAACCATATCCGTCGCAAGTAATGGCAATAATGTCATCTAATCCATGCTCTGCCATCAACGCTGCTGCATGTGCATGGTGATGTTGTATTTGAACAAGAGGCAATCTGTCGGCTTCTGCTATTTCTTTGGCTAAACGTGTAGTTGAGAACTTTGGATGTAAATCACACGCGATAACATTGGCACGGGTATTAGTAAGGTGTTGTAGATGTTGTGTGGCTTCCTGGAGAAAGGTTTGTGTTTCAATATTTTCTATGTCTCCAATGTGTTGGCTTATGAAAGCTTTATCCTCGAATAGGATGGTCGAAGTATTGTTTAGTTCACCGCCTAAACATACGATGCACCTTTTAGAGTTATGTTTCAGCCTAATGGGAACCGGGGTATAACCACGACTTCTACGGATGAATACTTGGTGAATCCCGTGGACTCGCATAACTGAGTCGTCACATCTATGAGCGATTTCACGATTGTGAAATAAGAAGTAGTCTACTGTGTGACCGAGGATTTCGACCGCTGTATTGTTATCTTTCACGATGGGTTGATTGGGAGGATTTGCGCTAGTCATAACAAATGACGTGTCATCTACTTCATCGAAGAGCATATAATGCAGGCCTGAGTAGGGTAACATGACGCCGACATTATGTAGACCAGGCACAATCAGTGGCGAGAAGTCATAATTTGAATTCTTATTAAGCAGTACGATTGGGCGCTGTGGCGAGATTAATAATTTCTGCTCTTTTGAGTTTATTATGCCTATACTTTTGGCTGTTTCAAGATTTTTAGCCATTATTGCAAACGGCTTTTCCTTTCGGTGTTTGGTTTGCCTAAGTCGGCGCAGTGGTTCATTAAGCGTGGTAGATGAAGCTATATGAAAGCCGCCATAGCCTTTGATAGCAAGAATTTTACCCTCGGAAAGTAACTTCCCAGCCATTCGGACTGGGTCGATTGTTTGAACTGTTTCACCTGTGTTAGTGGTTAAGTATGCTTTGGGGCCACATGTTGAGCAAGCCACCGTCTGGGCATGGAACCGTCTATTTGAAGGAGTTTCATACTCTTCTTGGCAAAAGCTGCATAAGGAGAACTTGTTCATAGTAGTATTTTCTCTATCATATGGGAGCCGTTCAATAATAGTGAAACGAGGGCCACAGTCGATGCAAGTAATGAAGAAGTAGTTGAATCGAGGATTCGTGGGGTCTCGGAGTTCTGCCAAGCAGTTTTTGCAGATAGCAATGTCTGGAGGAATGATAGAACCTGGATTCTTTTTTTCCGTCGAACTTTTGTAAATAGTGAAAGATCTAAATTCTTTTTGACCAGATAATTCGGTCTTTTTAATCTTGTCGATTCTAGCCTGCAAAGGTTTTTTTGCAATTAAATATTCCATAAATTTTTCTATTTTCCAAGCGGAACCCTCTAAGAGGATTTCAACACCAGCATCGCCCTTATTTTGCACATACCCAGCTAGACCATATTTCTCAGCAACATTATAGATAAAGGGTCTGAAACCCACACCTTGAACGATACCGGAAATATTAACTTTAACGCGCAATTAACTTTACCTTTAGCGTTATTTAGAACCTAAAGTTTTCTCTTATACGTTTCTAGGATTAAAGTCAAAAAAAACTTTAAAACAGTTAAAAAAGGTTAATCTAGCAATGAAGCCTGTAACTTTTGCCGCGACCTTCATTCTTACAGTTTGTATAGTTATTGCAGGTGTAATCAGGTACCCTATTCTGGGTCAAGCCGCAACAACTAACAATGAAATTGTCTTTGGCTTTTTTTAGGTCCATTTTTTGCATTATTATTTGTCTTTTGGTTAGGTGAGAAAGTCTTATTGAGAATTTTAAAGAAAAAATAGCAGTAGCTAATTTACTTAAGACAGGATTAAAATCTGCAATTTAAAGTTAGAACATTTTGATGTTTAAATTAGACGGAATAGCTTTTTGTCGTGCGATTGTAAATGTATCAGTTCAAGGAGAAGATACATGGGTATTCTTGATCAATTTCAGCGACCAACAGGACAGTTAGGTAGATGTGTAGCAGCGTTGATGAATAAAGACCACTATAAACTTACCACTTGGGGACTCAAACATGTAATCATAAAGTCGAATGATGTTATACTAGACGTTGGTTGCGGTGGCGGTAAGACCATCGAGCGATTAGCTAAGCAGGTACCACAAGGTAAAGTCTTTGGCATAGACTACTCTCCTGATATGGTAGCATATGCCAAAGAAGTAAACAAGGAGTTCATTGCTCAAAATCACATTGAAATCCATGAAGCATCAGTAGATAAAACAGGTTTACCCAGTAACTTTTTTGATCTGGTAATTGCGTGTGAAACTTACTATTTCTGGTCTAACCTAACAGATGCTTTCAAAGAGTTGAGCCGTGTACTAAAATCGGAAGGACAACTATTAATGATAAATGAAATGATAAAAGACGGCGTCTATGACTTGAAAGATGCAGTTATGATTGAAAAAACGCACTTACAGCTTTATTATCTAGATGAAATACGAGATTTACTTCAATCTGTAGGATTTATTGAAGTTGAAATCTTTAGAAAAAAAGGGTCACCATGGAATGCTATTGTAGCAAAAAAAACCTAGCCTAAACGATCCCTCTAAGGATACGTCTTAGTACTTTACCCTGAGCATTTAGAGGTAACCCACTGCATAACTCAACCCTATAGATAGCTTTGTAATTTCCTACTTTTCCATTAACAAAAGCCATCAACTCTTCTTTCGTAACCACTGCACCATCCTTTAGTACAATAAAAGCTACTGGGACCTCATTCCCTAATTCAATTGGTTTACCAACAACCGCACAAATCTTCACCGACGGATGCTCATAAAGTATATCTTCAAGTTCACGTGGATAAATGCTATAGCCTTTATGTTTTATGATGTCTTTTTTACGATCGATAATATAAAAAAATCCGTCTTGGTCTATACGAGCGACATCACCTGTAAGCAGCCAACCATCATGTAGCACCAAAGCTGTTTCTTCTGGTTTTTGCCAGTAACCCACCATGACTTGGGGACCTTTTATAGCTAACTCGCCCACTTCACCAGTTTTGAGAGTGCTTGTTCCTGTCTCTAAGTCGACAATTTTTGCTTCAGTATCGGGCAAAGGCAACCCGATCGAACCTATACGTAACATTTCCTTATCTATAGGATTACAATGTGTAACAGGGGAGGCTTCTGTTAAGCCGTATCCTTCTGCCAAGAAACCGCTCGTGAATTGCATAAAGCACTTTTGAACTTGAGGCGGTAATGCGGAAGCTCCCGAAATACATACACGTATTGAAGTTAAATCATACTTGGCGAAAGCTGGATTATCTAAAAGAAGCTGGTACATTGTGGGTACACCGCAGAATACCGTGACCTTATGTTGCTGAATGTATTCACACGTTTTCACTGGTTGAAACTTGGGCATCAGTACCATCTTTGCGCAAAGTCGGATAGGCACAGTCATACTAGTGGTCATACCGTAAATGTGGAAAAGAGGTAATGCAGCCAAAAAGATATCCGCACTTGTGCCACCTATCACGGTGGCGAATTGGATTGCATTAGCTACGAGGTTACGGTGTGTTAGTACTGCTGCTTTGAGTGTTCCAGTAGTTCCACCGGTGTATTGAAGCGCAGCGAGATCGTTGGGCTGAATATCTATGGGTTGTTTATCAGAAAACCCATCGGGTAAATTTAAAAAACTAATATCAGTTAGTTTTGTGGTTATCATGTTTTTTATTTTTGTTTTTTTCATAACTTTTGAAACTATTGGTGCTAAACTCTCTATGGTGACTATGGTTTCTGCGCCTGAGTCGCACAGTTGACATTCTACTTCACGTTCGCGGTGCAATGGATTAATCGTTGTGAGCGTTGTTCCGGCTTTTAATGCACCGAAGAAAGCAATAATAAATTGAGGGGTATTAGGTAAATAGAGGGCAATTCGGTCGTTCTTTTTTATTTTCAACTTTAATAATAGGTCGCTGAACTGGTTTGTTAAGTAATCGAGTTTTGCATAAGTGATTTCTTGTTCTTCATAAACTATGGCTGTTTTTTCTGGATAATTTTCGGCCGCTCGGCTGAGAAGCTCATGAAGCGGTATCGCTGGATAATTTATAGATTTAACCCAAGCTTTTTGGCAAAACTTCTTTCCGGTCACAGGTTTACACGACTATTCAAAGCTAAACTGGCATTTGCACTGAGTGCAAGGGCACGAGCTTTGGCATGGCCAATGGCTTCCCAGTGGATCTTTTCGACTTCAGAAATGAAAGCAGTGACTTCACCGCCAACCATAGATTCCCAGTCCGCAACAAACTGACCAAGTATCCCTCTGGTACGTGGGGTTAAACCAGTGACTAGACCAAGGACCCGTTTGATTTTATAGCCAACTATGGTTGAGGTTGTGACAATCAGAAATTGGTCATTTTGGATTTGAGCTCCAAGCTTGGCACCGCAATTTGTGCAGAACGCTGAGCCTTCACTTATTAGACTTCCGCATTGGAGGCAATTCATGACAAGACACCGCATTTTCTATGAGGGGGGTTGCTTAAAAAACATGTCATAGACAGAAGGGGAAAACCTCTATTATAATATGCAACAAATAGGGAGTCACCTGGAGAGTAAGCTTTGAAAAACTTACTATTTGTTTACTCATACCACCATAATAACGCTTAAAAAGTCGCGGAAGTCATAGCAAAAGTATTGGAAGCAGAAATAGTTCAACGGCAACAAATGAAGCCTCAAGGCTTATTGAATTATTACCTCGTCGGTTTCGGTGCAAGGATTGACAGCGGTAAACAGTACAAGCCTCTGCTGGACTCTGTCGACCTACTATCAAATGCAATAAAATTTTTAGAGAACATTTAAGACAGCTAAATATTTGTTGCCAGAGGGGATTAACCCAAACGACTGTAAGGGATAACCGGTTAGATGAAACAAACCATTTTTAGGGGCTGTAAATCTGCGTCGCCAGTGTAGAGTTTTGCTTTAAAGTGTCATGCAGTAGCATAAACAAGGGCATCTGAGAAATGTAGATTATATTCAAGACTATAATCTGCCGCCTCAAGAGATATTGTTGGATCAATGGGCACAACTTGTCTGGCTTAAAGCTGCAACCGCCAACAGTGCCTCTTCCTCACCTTTGACGCTTTTTATTTTCTTATAAACCTCGTATAGAACTACAACAGATGTAACAATTTCTTTGGGTTTGGTTGACTCAATTACTTGCTTGTACTGTGCCGCCTTTGGTCCTTTAGTGAATCGTTCAATCCAACCAGAACTGTCAATACTAATCAATTCTATCCGACTCATCACGCAAGTTTTCGTTGTCAAGCCCAGGGATGAAGCCTTCAGTAGCCTTTAATGGACTAACGGGTATGTACTGAATTATGCCGTGTTTAGTTATGGCAACCATTTTGTCGCCTGGTTTGATTTCTGCTTTTTTGCGCAGTCTTTCTGGAATGACTATTTGATATTTTTTTGAAACTGTAACCATTTCCGTCGTTCATCATAGAGTAAAACGACATAATTATTGATATATATTTTGTGCAAAACCTAAAAACAGGTTACCAAAAAGGTTAAAAACATTTGGTGCCGGGAGCGGGATTCGAGCCCGCGACTTCTGGCAATAGGCGTTTAGCCCCGTTTGTCTCCAGATTATGAGTCTGGCGCCCTAGCCAGGCTAGGCTACCCCGGCAAACCGACGCTTTTTTGAGTGTCGTGTCTTCTTAGTCTATATCCTTTCATTTAAACCTTTAAAAAACTGGAGCATAAGAATTATTTTTGTTTATTGTTGTCATTATTACCGTTATAATCGGTTTTCAGTACGTTCATACCAGATATGACTGCCTCTATGCTAGCTTTGACAATATCTTCACGTACACCCATAGCTGTTATAGTTCGATTACCTTTACGCAAATGCACAACTACTTCAACCATAGCGTCAGTCCCACCTGTGATAGCTTTAACATTGTACTGTTCAAGGGTTATTTGTTCGTTCTCAGCTAAAGCTGCTTTGACGGCATTTATAGCTGCATCTACTGGACCTACACCGATGGCGCTACCCCAAACGTATTTATTATGAAGCTTAAGCTTAGCAGATGCAGTGGCAGTTACTTTATTACCTCCCACGTAGGTGACTTCTTCGAGCTCAATTGGTTTCGCACCACCCAATCCCAGGACGGTCTCAGCAATAGCAAGTACATCTGCATCCATGATTGTTTTTCCCTTATCACCAAGTTCTTTTACGCGTTGAAAGATTTCTCTGAATTGTTCGTCGTTTGGTTTAAGACCCATCTTTAAAAGGTCACTTTTTATGGCGTTAGTACCGCTATGTTTACCAGGAGCTATACGGCGTATACAACCGACCAGTTCGGGGGCGATTGGTTCATAGGTAAGAGGATTTACGAGCACCCCCTGCGTATGAATACCTGATTCATGAGTGAAAGCGTTTTCACCAACTACTGCCTTGTTGGGTTGCATGTGAATTCCTGTAAGACGACTAACAAGTTGACTTGTTGTGTAAAGAAGCTCAGTCTTGACGTTTAAATTCAGCTTGTATAAACTACGCAAAGAAAGTACGATTTCTTCTAAAGCTGCATTACCTGCTCGTTCTCCAAGTCCATTGACAGTTGCGTGCGCCTCCTGTGCACCAGCCCCCAATGCAGCTACAGTGTTGGCAACAGCCATACCGAAATCGTTGTGGCAGTGTACACCAACGGGAACCTTTATGATAGCAGTTAGTTTGTTAAAGTATTCAAAGGAGCGATCGGGAGTTAAGATGCCCACTGTATCACAGGGGGTTACCCGATCGACACCGGAATCAACAGCAACTTGAAAGACTTTAACTAAGTAATCAAAGTCTGATCGGGTTGCATCCTCAGCGAGAAGATCTACTTTTAGACCATGAGCTTTAGCATAACTGACACAATCCTCTGTAGCCTTTAAAACTTGATCACGAGTCTTGTGAAGTTTACAATCGATATGTAAATCGCTGGTTGGTATGATCATGCTCATAGTGGTCGCACCGCTTTTAAGAACTGCATCAATGTCTCCATGTATTCCTCTGCCAGCGCTACTGACTTCAGCCCTTAAACCCTGATTTGCAATTAACTTTACAGCTTCGAGTTCGCCATCAGAAACAGCAGCGAACCCGGCTTCAATAACGTCTATGCCGAGTTCATCTAGTCTCTGAGCTATACGCAATTTATTTTCAGGTACAAGAGATACTCCAGGTGTTTGTTCGCCATCACGCAGAGTAGTGTCTAAAAACTTTATAGTTTTAGGGAACCGGTTGAATAAAGCAATACCCCATTTAAGGTCACTCTAACACTCACAGTCAAGCGGGAATATAAGAATTATGGTGATAAAATTTACTTAACTGTTAGTTAGGCGGTTCTTAGTAGCTTCACCACAAGAAATCTAAACATACTTTCACCTGTATTTTGAAGCATATGAGAAATACCTTTAGGGCTATCAATTACCATATCCTTTTCAACCTCTTGGGTTTCTTCGCCTATCTCCACCATACCCTTTCCTTCGAGTATATAGAAAAAAACGTCAATTGGCGTAGTATGACGTTTAAGCGCCTGACCGGGCGACAAAGCCATATGAATCACTTGTGTTTCAGGAGTGTCATAGATTTTTTTCGCATCAACACCATGTGCATTTTGGAAAGATACCGTACGGTCTACATTAATGACTTTCATAAGTACATATTGACGTCTTTGAGAATATAGGTTTGCCCCTAACAGTTTAGAGAATAAAACAAAATAGCCCAGACTCAACAATAAACGCAAGCAAAAAAGAATTGTTTTGAGATTAAAATGCTGCCAGCTTTCCCAAGTTCACGTGGCCTAAGACCACACTACAGTTGGGAACGGAACACGGTTTAACTTCTGAGTTCGGAATGGGATCAGGTGGAACCCGCGCCCTTTGACCGGCAAACCTGCAATTACTGGTAAGTGTATCTTATAAGTGTTGTTTTTTTACATTGTTCGTTC
>JAAZFA010000009.1 GCA_012511995.1 Thermoproteota archaeon
GCGCTGTCGATAGGGTCTGGGTAGAGGGCGATAAGGTATTTTGCAAGGTGAATAATCCTGAGGTGTTCAGTGAAGAAATTCCTAAAATAGCCTCAGGACTAAAGTTACGGCTGAAAAGCTTCCAACAGATGCTGGGAACTCTTGAAGAGATTTATACGCAAACTGTTGGAGAAAAGAAAAGATGATTAAATCAAAGCCCAGAACATTTTCTAGATTAGTCCTCTGGGAAATTGAAGGATGCCTAAATCTGCCCATACTTTCGCTGATTATTGCCTCAGCAATTATTGCGGTGCTGGTTCAGACATCTTCAGGTAGGCCGTTCGCTAATAGCTACATTAATCTATATGCTGGGTCAAGCACGCTTTTTCTCATACTAACCCTTATTGCATGCACCCTCTTTTCCCACAGTTTTGCCGGTAGCTTTGGAAAAGGTGAAATCAAACGATTGCTTTCTTACCCAGTTAAGCGGTGGCAGGTTTTTCTTTCAAAAGTCATTGCTATCACGTTGATAGTTTTCATTGCCTATGCAACGGCATTTACGCTTAATCTTTACCTTAACTCGCTAAGTATAACGGAATCTTTGTTTTATGTGTCACTATTTGCAATATTTCTGCAGTTGCTATTGGTATGCGCTGTTTCTGTAGCTATTTCAACGGTTACTAAAAGTGAAGTTATGTCAATTCTAATTTCCTTTCTCTTAATTCTGGGTCTTGATAATGCTTTTAACATACAGAGTTATTTTTCTTCTCAAGGAAGATTTACATATATTTTTGGATATTTTGAACGATTAACCCATCCTAACGCTAGCATTTTTAGCATGGTTACTGATACGCCTGTTACGATAGAACAATTAACAATGTCAGTAGCGTTTCCAATTTTGGTTGCTGCAATTGTGCTATCAACGGCTTTTATCTACTTCACTCGCAAAATGGAGGTTGATTAAGTGAGAAACAAAGCCCGAATGCTAGCTAATGTGGGCATAGTCTTTCTAGTAATCGGCATCTCTTTTCTGGCAGGCACTATTTACCGAAGTACTAATACACCTAGTGGCACCACTGGATTTGAACTCCCACCATCACAGCAATCTAGTTCATCGCCTCGGTCTGTACTGACTTATCCGCTCCCCCCCCGTGACCTTAGGTTAGAATTAAAAACCAATGCTACAGTAGATGTATATCTTCTAGGCAATGAGGGCGTAAAACTTTGGATTTCAGACGGCACAATAGTGCCCGTATGGTCGGTTAAAAATGCGTCCTCACAGACATTCTCTGTACAACTTCATAGCAGGGAACATTATGGCATTCTGGCGTTCAATCCCAACAATTCAACTGTAACACTTGATGTACGGGAAGTTTTGTATGGTTATGAGCGTGATTTGTTATGGTTTTCACTGGCGACTATAGCAACCGGATTAGTAATCACTGTAGCATCTAGAATAGCGCTCAAGGACAGAAGCAAAAAGCCTGATATAACGCTCAGGAAAGACAATCTGGATTTATTGCCTGAAGGCTTGCCATCCAATGTCGGGCATCTCAAAGTTACCGCAGATGAGGTAAAGTCTGTAAAGCAATTTCGTGAGCTCATTGCTTGGGAGCTTGAAGAGTACATGGGTTTTCCTATATTAGAAGTTCTAATTATCATTGCTATATGCACAGTATTGAGTCCCGCTATTATTGAAACGTCGCCTGCTTTGAGTTATAGTAATCTTGTTTCCGGAATCCAAATTGTTTTTCTGTTCATTATCTTTGTGGTGGGAGCCCTATTCTGTCACAGCTTTGCCGGAAGTATTTCTAAGGGCGAAACAAAACTGCTCTTGTCATATCCAGTGCTAAGAGGGAAACTGTTTTTGTCAAAATTTATCGCTCTTTTCACAGTATTCTTTGCGGTATATGCCGGTGTATTTGTATTGCAAATATACCTTTTAGCCCTTAATCCGCTTGAACCAATGTTCTATGCCTCGTTGTTATTTGTTGCCCTTCAGCTTCTGTTAGTCTGTGCAATATCCACCGCCTTATCTGTAATCACCAAAAACGAAATGCTCTCGATCCTAGTGTCCGCATTGCTACTTTTTGGAATTGAAAACATAGCTGCCCGCATAAGCCTTGTTTCCTTCACTGGCAGATTCACAACTAGTTTTGCTTTCGCCAGTCAGCAAATCCATGGTGTTTTGCCTTCAGGAGTCATGTTGACGTCGGCACCAACGATGGCAGATGCAGCCTTAAGTATTTTTGCGACCATTGGGGTTTCCGTTCTGTTGCTTGCTTTGTCGTATGTATACTATACAAGAAAAATGGAGATTGATTGAGGGATATAGAAGAATGCGAAGAACCTCAAGATTTTTTGTTGTCGTTTTCCTGATTGGAATTTCGCTCCTTATTGTTACTGCCCTGAGGACTAATTCATCTCCGCACATAATGAGCTTTGGTAATGAAGAGAAAGGAGCTACAAGTGGTTGGGCTCTGTACTCTGGTTTTATTATGTTCCCCCGAGATTTCACGGTTGACATTAGGGCAAACAACACTGTTAAAGTGTATATTCTTGATGAGTCAGCCGTCCGACAATGGAATGCAGATAAGACTCTAAAAGCCGCATGGACCTATGAAGATATTCAACAGAGCTCTTTTAACGAGCATGCCGATTACAGAGGTGCATACGCAATCTTAGCCTACCTGCCAGCAAATGCCACTACAGCAATCAAAATAACCTTGACATTTTCCGGTTTTGAAAAAGATTTGCTTGCCGCATCTGTTTCACTAATTGCCATTGACATACTGGCACTGAATGTAATATTGCTAATAAACCGTCGAAAGAATAAAAAATTAGCTTCTAAACTATCTAAAAAGGAATAGGGCGAACTTAGTTTCGCTTTCTTCTTTGTTTGTATATAACTACAGCGGCTAATGTAACAATCGCAACTGGCAAAATTGCATACTGCAAAACCAAATACCAATCAAACGAGGCATCAGTGGATCCAAGTTGGATGTTAGTATCAGATAATTCATCCATATCAATCCAACCTAATCCTATACTCGTTACTATGGGGTCCCATTCAAAACCGCTAATCATTAGTCCTGTGTCAAGGTCATATGAAGAACCAAAATTAGTTGGTTTGCCCTTTATGTTGCCGTTTCCGTGGATCATAAAGCCGTCTTGCTTACCTTGAATGGTTTGAAAACCAGCATTATTTAGTGTTGCTGGGAGGGTTACTTCATCTGGCGGTACGTCCCATACTGTTATGTTTTGCCCTTCAGCAGGGTTAGCAGGCAACCATAGGTGGGTTGTACCGAGTAATGTTCCGTCCGTAGTGTATACTGCTCTAGTATATAAATCAACATAGATTTCGCCTGTGATTTGTAGTGATGCGTTATCTAGCGATTCACGTTTGAACCCTCCAACGTTATAGGTTAGGTGTTTTCCGATATAGTCGAAGGTGACTTGAAGTTTGGCTACTGTTTCGTTGATGTTTATGCAACGCCAAGTTATGGTTGCATTCCAATATGTAACAATATTCATAGCGCTGGCGTCCAAGTAGTTGAGGCCTTTGTATTGTGGGTCACTTGGGTCGAATATGCCGGCGCTACCTTCTCTGTTCCAGCTGTATGTAGCATACGCGCCTTCCTTAAGGAATGATGGCGAAAAAGAGTCCCTTGCAGCAACGGCAGGAATAAAAATGCCTAGAATACACAACGTTGTAATCGATAGCGTACATATCTTTGTCAGTTTATGTAGCAGGTTTTTCTCCATAGATATCGCCTATATATCAAGTGATATTCAAATATAGCTTGATTGCCATTTAAAAAAATTATGTGCAAATTGTATACAAGAATTCTTAAGGAATAAAGTCGACTTATCGCTTTTTTCGAAAGTAGTGTATGTATAAAGTAACAAATAACATAGCAAAGACTGCTACCGGTAAAACCAAAAACGTCAATACAGCAGACCAATTAACCGGTTCATCTTTGGGTCCTCCAAGCTGAATATTAGTATCCGAAAGAATAATGCGGCCGTTAAGAAGGAGTGTGTTAATCCCTGCACCCGCCATTACTGGATCATATCCAAAATCGCCGTCGACCATCAGTCCGGTATCAAGGTCGCACAATATAAGGAAATTAATTATCACACCCTTCACAGTACCATTTCCCCCTACTTGGTACCCGTCTTGCTTACCTTGAATGGTTTGCATCCAAATATTGTTGGTATTCGCTGGCAGGGTTATTCTATCGGGCGGTATGTCCCATAAAACCACATCCTCGCCATCACTAGGGTTGGCGGGCCCCCACAAATGAGTCGTCCCAATCAAGGATCCATTTGAAGCATAAACGGTTCTACTGTATAAATCAACATCAACATCTCCGCTGATCTGTAAGGATGCATTCTCCAACGAAACACCATTCAACCAATTTCCAACATAGTGAAGAGTAAAATTTAGTTTAGCCATAGTGGTATTAAGACTAACACAGCGCCAACCAAAGGTAGCATTCCAAAAACTAAGGGTATCATAACCTCTCGAGTTTGAACCGTTGAATATATATGCATACCCTACTTCACTAGTGGTGTATTTTACGTATGTGTCCTTTTTTAGCCAATTAGGAGCAGAAGAATCGGCACCAACAGCACAGATTAAACAAGGACTTGAAAGAAGAAAAATCAAGAAAAAACCAAGTGCCTTTAATAATCTACAGTTTGTTCTTTCTTGCATATCAAAGCGCCATCCAAACTTATGTTTTTTATAAATAAAAATAAAGGGAAGGAGTTGCTGATATCATAGTCATCGGATATTTAGGGAATTGTTACGGTGCCTATACTATGTGCGAATGTGCCGAATCGTGGGTCTGAGAATGAACTAGAGCATCTAATGCCTATCGATGTCCAACTGCCGGATGTTTGGGGTATATCATAGTGATCGTCATAGACAGAACCGCTACTATAGGTTAGTCCATTGCGATATGTTGTATAATATAATGGACCTGAGAATGCCGCAATACCGCCTAGCCATCGGCCAGCATGCCATATGCCCCATGTTATGCGGTTGCCGTCCCAATTACCTTGTACTCCTCCACCAACGCCTTCGCCGTCTTTTTTGTCTCCGTCGCTAGTTTGTGAGTAGTCTGTACGAACTTCTGCGCTGACCAAAGGAACAATAGCTATTACTAGTACAACTAACATCGCTGAAGTTATTGCAGATTTTAAAATTGAAGATTTCATTTTTTAACCTCCAAGTTATAACTTCTCCGATAATAGTTTAAAGCCCTTTGCACGATTTGCACATAATTTGTATACAATTTGTTGCTCTATCAGGTAAGATAGTATGTTTATTCAAATAGTCATATATTTTGGACATATATTGCCACATTTGCAAGTAAGTCTTTTAGTTTAGTCTACTAGATTTAGCAATGGAAAGTGAGCTTGAAAAGTTATATTTAAAACTAATAAAAAAAGAGGTTAGTTAACGTAAGATTCTCTGCCTGTTACAAGAAATTAAAGACCACATAGAAAAGCGGCAAAATACTCTAAGCAAAGAGTTGATTTTGTGCATTCCAAAACAGGTAAACTTTTGTCTGAAGTAGAATTGCCGTTAGCTTAACAGCTTTGCAGTTGGTGGATTATTATAGAAAAGTTTGATTACCGCTGTTCTAGTACTTCGTATTCTGCTTCATTGCTAAACGGCTTAAGCGCCTTTAGCAATCCCTTATCC
>JAAZFA010000152.1 GCA_012511995.1 Thermoproteota archaeon
CATGTGCCATGACCTACAATTTCTTCAGACATATTTTTGCCTTCTGCCAGATTGACTATGCAGGGGTATAGAAAAATGTTTAGAACCCAACTATGGCTTATTGAGCGGTTTTTCTATTTTAGAAGTTACAATGTACCCTCTATACCATCTTCTAAGAGACTTTAGTAAAAACGCCTGTTATTGCATCTGATTGCGGAATGCGTTGCAGCTAGTCGCATAACGACTCTGCAAGCAGCACGGCGGGATTTTGGGGAAATAAACAGGTAATGTCATAAGCATGGGTTGACGAACCAACCGCTTTGTACCCTAATAAGCATGGGTGCTTATGGTGGCTTAGAGACGAAGACGGTGTGTTTGCATTTTCAGCGTTAGATTCAGGCGGTAAAGTTATTTACCGTATACCTGAGAAGCACCTTGTTTTGGCGGTTGCATCTAAGGTTGCAGGAAAGCTATATGCTCCCTGGACGCTCTTTGAGGACTTTATACTGCCAGTAAATTGAGCCTAAAAAGAAAAAAAGTTATTTGCGCCTTAATGCGGCTGCGATTGCTAGGCCAGCAACCACCAGCAAGATAACAACCAGCGAATAGAGCCAGTTGAAGCTAAACAGTGCCCAGGCGCCGCCGACAGCGACCGCAGTGATGCCAAGTGCGCTGGTGCTAAAGCCGCTTCGTTCATACTTCAAGGGCTTACCCATCCGTATAACTCCCAGTGTTAGCAGCCAGAAACCTGAAAGCAGAAGAATCACCGGAACAATCAGCGTCCAATCAATCAACTCCGCCATGTAGAGCACGATGGCTACTACGATGGTGAGGATAACGACACCAATTGTTAAGAGATTGCGGTTGTTTTCACTCATGCTTGACTTCTCCTACACGATTTTGTGTCCACATTCAGGGCAGAATTTGTTGTTCGTCGGGATAGATTTGCCGCAGTTGGGGCATGTCATTGCCTGTTGGTTGGGTGGCGAGAGGTTTATTCCACAGTTGGGGCAGAATTTGCTTGTAGCGGGTACTTTTTCGCTGCATTTAGGGCAGATGACTAACGTTGCTGCCGGGGCTACTTGTGGGGCACTTTGCTGGCTCATGATCTGCGGGATAAGCACCATGCCTGCGCCTAGTGCGCCTGCTCCCCCTCCACCTTGCCCAAGGCTGGCGGCTGCGGATTTAACGGTTTCCATACGAAGCACATCACCGGGTGCAGTTTGGCCGGTTTTAAGCCAGAAGAGACGCTCACGGTATTCCGGAGTGGTATCTATACCTTCAAAGCGTAGGTCTGTTAGTTCTACTCCTACACGTTTGAAGTAATCAATTAGTGTGTTCTTAACGATTATGCTTGTTTCATTTAGTCGGGTAAAAACCGTAATTAAGTCATAGTGGCTGAGTTCATTAATTATTTTTTCGTTTAAAAAACCACGTAAGAAGTTGTTCACTCCCTCAGTGTTGAAGGCTTTTTGACCACCGACCACTTCGTTAACAAACAATGTGGCGTCGTTAACTTTGAACCAAAATTGTCCATAAACTTGTAGGGGGGCAAGTTCTGTAGTCTGTGCACGTGTGCCCCATTTTCCTGCAAAGATTTTAGTACTTATGAAAAGTACCGTAGATTTGAACGGCTTGTTACCACCAAAGCCAGCTAATCGAGTGAGTAAGCCTGTGAGTAGAGGTAGGTTGAGCGTTGTTAAGGTATGCCTTCCTGCCTGAAATATGTCATATGCTTTGCCATCTCGAAAGAATACTGCCATTTCATATTCATGCACGATAAGTTGGGCTCCCCATGTGATGTCTTCTGTGGGGTAGCGCCAAACGACATCTTCAGACCCAACGTTTGTCCATTCTATTACTTGTGGCATTATACTGTCACTCCTAACATTTCTTCTTGGCGTTTATCAAACGCATCTTCAAGCAATTCAAGCTTATCAGATACGGTTTGTACTCTGTCTTTGAGATTCTTGTAGTCTCCGCTTAATAATTGGGTTTTAAAAACATCGATTTCACTTGTTAATGTGTTTACACCATCTACTATTTGGTTGTCGAAGTCAATCATGTGGTCTAGATTTTCTTCTTTTATTTTTATAATATTAAAGAATCCTGTGTAACCATAGGTGGCATGATTAACCTTTTCTGTTATACGGTCCATCTTTGCGCTTAAACGGTCAATGTCTGCTAACACGTCTAGGTACCGTTTATCCGCAATTTTTTGTGAGATACTCTTAACGTTATCTCTTCCCTTAGAGAGTTTTAGAGCAAGGTGGTTCCTGATTATTCTATCTGATTCACGACGGAGTTCTTTTTCTTTATAACCGCGGAAACCTGGAAGTGCAGCCGTAATGCGTTCGGAAAGCCTCATTTGACTTTTCGCTTCAGTATACCCGTCTTTTTTTTCGCTCATTTAGTATTTCCTCCGATTTTTCAATTCGTTATAAAAAATGCTTGCTATTAAAGGTTAGCTAGAATTTAGTGTTGGGTATGTCACCCTTGAGAATTATCCCTTTTGCACCGTCAATAAGCATTTGGTAACTGCTACCCCTATATTCATAGCGTATAAACCAAATTGGTGCATGCAGATATACCATCTGCTTAGGTATCACCGTGGTAGTGGCTTCTACGATGCGGTCAACGTCTTCTTGAAGTAAAAAACGGTGATGACTATCAATTTGTTGTTGAGCTAATTTAGTGGCTTGTTCTCTTTCAATTTCACTGTTAAGAATCTTTGCAAAGCTTTCTATTTTACGAAAATCATAAGGAATTTTACCTGCAAGTGGTACATCATACGACCGTGTGGGAAAATCTGAGGATTGCCTTGCCAATACAAGCCAATTGTATTTCTTTTTAATTTCGCCTTCTTTAACAATCGGAGGTGCTATCCTCTCAAAAATACCTTTGTAGTTGGTTGACGCTTCGCAAGTAATAACCCAAAATGGCAGATAAATCAGTGTTCTGTCTGTTATTTTTGATTTTTTAGCCAAGTCGGAAGGTTTCATGAAGCCTGAGTGCATCCAATCCTTTACAAAACCTTCCATTTGTTTGATATTGTAACTGTTTAAAAGAAGAGAATGCTCAAAGGTGAAGGCTTGGCCAGTTTGGATAACTGTGGTGAAACCGCAATATTTGCAAGTGGCTATGATTTCGCCTGGCTTGAATTCTACAGGCGCACCACAGTGCGAACACCGAATGTTTTCAGCTAAAACCATTGGTTATTATGCCTTCAATAACTTTTCTCGTTTGAGAATTTCCCTTGCAACGATTACTCCAGAGGCTGAAGCTTGAATTAAACCACGCGTAACCCCTGCTCCATCTCCGATGGTAAACATATTATTAACCTTTGTTTCCAAAGCGTTGCTTAATTGTAAGTGACTACTGTAAAATTTGACTTCGACACCATAGAGTAAGGTTTCCGGTGAAGCAACTCCTGGGGCAATTTTATCTAGTGCTTCGAGCATTTCTCTAATATCCGTCAAGTATCGGTATGGTAAGACAAAACTCAAGTCTCCCGGAGTGGCGTTTTTGAGTGTTGGTGTTAGGACACTATGGGATAGGCGCTCAGGTGTGCTGCGTCGCCCATGGTTGAGGTCACCTAAACGTTGTACCATAACTCCGCCGCTGAGTAGATTGCTAAGTCTAGCGATGTATTTACCATAAGCGATCGGTTCTTTGAATGGTTCTGTGAATTGTGTGCTAACAAGTATGGCAAAATTGGTATTGGATGTTTTTTTTTCTGAATGGCTGCCCCCATTGACAGTTAAGACACCATCATAAGATTCTGTTGTAACCTCACCATATGGTGACACACAGAAGGTTCGTACTTGATCGTCAAAAGAGCGAGAAAAGAAAACTAGTTTTGGTTCATAAAGCACTTTGGTCAAGTTTTCCATAACCGAAGCCTTAAGTTCCACGCGAACGCCGATATCAACTGGGTTATTAACGGTTTTTAACCCTCGCA
>JAAZFA010000153.1 GCA_012511995.1 Thermoproteota archaeon
CAATCGCAACCTTAACAGTGGTTCCAACTAGCACAAGCAACGTTGTCACTGTTATGGGAAACGGATTTGACGTAAACGAACCTGTTTACCTTGCATTAGTAAATGAAACCACAGGCGTAGTCATCTATAACTTCACTCAAACCATCACGACTAGTCCGCTAGGTACCTTCACAAGCGACGTCACCATACCTTCACTCCCCTATGGCACATACTATATCTATGCTAAAACCTCCGTCGTAAGTGCCACCAAAGAATACAGCGTCACTTTCATACCCAACCCAGAAATTGCGGTTTCACCAGCTAACAGCAACATCATAAAAGTCACTGGCAGCGGCTTCTACCCCAATCAAGCCATCACATTTGCTCTAGTACAAAACGTCTTCATATCAACATACAACTTTACTGACGTTGGCGCAACTGATGCACTTGGCAACTTTACTATTACTCTCATAGTCCCAACAAGCATCAACGGCAACTATACCCTGGTGGCGCAAAGCAAAACCGGACTCACTGCAAGTACCGCTATCATTGTTCCAGATTTAACAGGTCCACAGGGCGGAACAGGTGACACAGGCGATCGAGGAGCAAAAGGTGCAACAGGTCCAGCAGGAAAAGACACAGACAATACCTTACTCTATGTATCCATAATCTTAAGCATTATAGCTATTATCCTTTCAGTGATGGCGTTCCTTAGATATCGAGGAGATTATGACGAAAACGATTCTTAAAAGAGAAGCCTAAACCTCTCCCATTTTTATCTTTAAACTAGGGTTGATATGAATGTCTACCTCTTTGCTCAAAATGCCAATTCTTTAAAACTACTCCGAAAATTAAGCTAAAGCGACCCACTAAGCATTGCTGTGTCCAAAGAATACTATCTTAGTAAAAGTTGGAGGAATAGAGTTGATCCAAAGAGTATCGAGCGACTACCATTTTCCGCGCAATTGAAGAAGAAACAGATCAGAAAGCAAATGGGGTTACTTTCAATTAATTCTTTAGATTTGCCAGAGGACTTGAAAAGATGACGAATATCTTTAAGTAGTTTGCCAAATGATTATAAAAGGTGAACAATAATGGCTACTTATTTGGCTGAATTCATCAAGAAATTGAAGCCCTATCAAGGAAGTTTGATCAGGGTTAAAACTGCCAAAAGCATCGAACCAAAGGCCAAAGAGTACTTGAATAAGTCATCCAAAGAAGGGTTGGTAGAAAGGGTCAAGTGGGGCTGGTACTGGGTTCCAACCGAAATAACAGATATCTGGGACTTTTTAGAAAAAGACAAGAACTTCAAGGTCGTCTCCGCTCAGACTGCTGCCTCATTTTGGAATAACGATTTCATCCACAGAGAAGTTTACGCATTAAAAGTTCAGGACAAGTCGTATGGAAAAGCATTACAAGAGTTCGCCAAGAAAAGGGGCTGGAACGTAGAGGTCAAATATTCAAAGGGACTGTCCAAAGCCAAGTATCGCAAGGTCGGAAACTTGTTCGTGGAGGACATCGAGGACAACGTAATCGAGTGCTTGCAGAAATGGGCTTTTACAGATGCATTCGCCACCTTGTATGAGAACAAAAATAGAATAGATTTAGCCAGATTGTACCAAAGTGCCTACTGGAAAAGGATATCCAAGACGAACATAAGAACCAAGCAGGCTTTAGAATACGGTTTTCACCAGATAGAAAAAGCTGGTGGAGCAAAATTCCCGCATAGGGAAACCAGATTAGATGACGATTTTGTTCGAAGAGAAATCGACGAAGCAGTAGAGCGGGTTGTTGAGCTTGGTTAAGCACATTGAACTGATGAACCTAAGAGAGGTAGAAATCGCCAAGACTAGTCAGTTTTCTGTCGGAGCAGACCGATGGCTTTGAGAACCCCAGAATGGTGCTCATCGGAGGTTATGCCCTAAGAGCATTCACATCCTTTTCAAGGTATACAAGAGATTGCGATTTCGTCCTCAAAAGGGCGGAGAGTTGGAGTCTGGACAGGATTCAGAAATTGCTGTCCAAGGATATGAGCACAGACACCTGCGAGAAGCAAG
>JAAZFA010000154.1 GCA_012511995.1 Thermoproteota archaeon
AGCAAGCCAAATTCTCACTGACAACGGCTTCACAAAAGTCTACAACATGCAAGGCGGAATGACCGCATGGATGCAAGCAAACTACAAAATTGATACAACATATCACTATATATCAGTGGATGCAAATTATGGTGAAGTCTCAATAGATATACAGCCGTTTCTTCTCTACCAAGCAACCTGTACAACTTGCCAAGAACCATGTTCTGATAATCATAGCCAACCTGATGTACCTGATGTGGTAATTACTATACTTGAAGATACCGAAAATCATACAGCGGTACTACTAACATTCGATGTTAATGGCTCAACTATAGAAATTAATGTTGAAAAAACATTACTGTGGAGTCAAAGTAAAACTACCAGCAGAGGTAACAAAACGGTAACGTTAGTTTCATTTGAAATATATAATGAAAATAATACTGTCGGATTTTATCAACTTAAAGATGTTGTCGAACATGAGGACTATATTTTAACGGTTGAAACAGTTATGGCTCATAATTCAGCCGGTGATTATAGCAATGCCTTGACTAACATGAGCTATACACCAACAATAGACAAAGGACTTGCATCGTACGAACAGGTTGTGTTTAATTCATCAGTCACTCTATCTCAGCATTACACGATATTAGGTGATGTTGCTAGTAACCTGGCACGAATCTATCAAAGAAGCGAGAACCATACGGTAAGACAAATGTCAGATAGCTACCATACTATGGCTAGAGAAGCTAGATATATGTCTAACCTTGTGCAAACGCAACTCTATGAATATGACGAAGTTATAGAATCTTCAGTTGCCTTACTATCGGACGACATTTGGTCATGTCTCTTATGCGCCGGAACATGTGTTGCAGGATACACAATAGCATGTGCGGCATGTTGCGGTGCAACCATCATTTGCTGTGTTTGCTTCGATTGGTATGCTTTATTCGGTCTAGAAATAGCCTGCAGTATGATATGTGAAACTCTAGGTTCATGCCCCTGATAGTTTAAATTGCAAAAAATAAGGTAACCGCAAAAATCTAAAATTTTTGCCCCTCCACATCCTTTTTTATAGTCACTCTATTGATGCTTTAAGCCATCGTGGAAGATTGTGGAAGATTTGAATGCAAAACTATTTCAAAGAATACATGAACAGTTACTTACGCCTGAATGATTTTTTGCTAAAATTGTTCTTGAACAATTTTCATGTCTTTGAGTTTCAGGCATAAGATTAATGTTTAGACAAACCATGGGTATTTTAATTTTTAAGACAGCTAGGTAATTTTCGTTATCCACCATCTTTATAATTAAAGAAACCGCTTTGTTATTACGAGAGAATCAAATTTGCCTGATAGGTCAAAATCTAAGTTATTAGCGGTATATTTCATCATTATTTTTGCCGTTGGGATTCTTTTGCGTTTCTTTGTCACGCCCTTGCTTTGGCCAGCAGGTGTGGGGGAAGTAACTGACATGGCAATCGCTATATTGGCTTTATTTGGAGCAATGCTTGTTATCGTTTATTATCTTAGAACGCAGGGTTCTGCAAAACAGATGAGAATCCTCTATGCATTAGGCATTGCATTACCCATAGGCTTTATATTCCTCGTAGTCATCGCACTAGCCGCCAGAGCTATAACTGGAAACCCTGTTCAAGATGTTTTTGATATTTTACTGATTCTTGCATTTGGATACACTGTTGGCTTTATAATTGGAATACCTGCAAGCAAAAAA
>JAAZFA010000155.1 GCA_012511995.1 Thermoproteota archaeon
CAAGCTTAAATTTTCCAAGTATTGATAAATTGACAACTCAAAAGGAGGAAATACTGTGAGTTTGCTCTATCAAGGGAAAACAAAAGATGTATTCACAAGACCAGATGGAAATTTAGAATTCCATTTTAAAGATGATGCAACTGGCTACATCCTAGACGGAAAACCAGTGTTTAATTCCGGTTACGACAAGGTTGTCGGTCAAATCCCCGGCAAAGGTCAAATATCCTGCAAATTCACAGAGTATCTGTTCAAAATCTTTGAAGCAAACGGCATACCCACCGACTTTGTCGCAATGGGACCGCAACCAAACGTAATGATCGTCAAACCTGCAAAACTCTTAGGAGTACCAAACAAGGCAACAAACTTTAAGGGTTCTGACGAAATTTTTGGTCTTGAAACTGTTTTCAGAAACGAAGTCATGGGAAGTTGGTGGCGAAGATATCCCTCTCAAATCCCTGGAAATCGATTAAACATAGTCGAATTCTATGCCAAAGGGAAAGCAGGCGAACCAGACATCCTAATGGTCGACGATGCATTGGTACAATTAGGCATGATGACACACCAAGAGCTGGAGACAACAAAAGCTCGAACACAAAAAATCGCTAAAATAATGAATGATGAATTCCTCAAAAGAGGCTTCCATTTAGTCGACGGAAAGGTAGAGTGGGGTAGAGATGCTAAAACCGAAGAAATAATTCTCATCGATGACTTATCGCCAGATACATTCCGAGTCTGTGAAGGCTACGAACTTGACGAGCAAGGAAACTGCAAAGTAAACACTAAATGTGTCATGACTGATTACAGACAAACATCACGGTTTGTAAAATGTGCAAATTGCCTAGACTTTGTGGAAGTAAAAGACGATTATAAGAGGCTTATCGAAGCAAAAAACATTTTGAGTGCTGACCCGGCAGGCTTAAAGAAGCTCGCAGACGCCTTCCATCTGACCGTTTAATTGTACACTAATATTTTTTATTTTTTGAGGGAAGTTTTTGCAGACTCCACAATACAGTATCTGCCCCTAATGCGACAAAAAGTCTCAAGGTGTTCAACATTTTTTTAACGCTTAAATTCCCTGAGAATGCAGAAGCAACCCTTTGAAGAATGTGCGAATTATCGGGTTCACTTAACCATTTCAAGTCAACTTCAAGGCTGATAGTTGAATCAGCTTGCCTGCCTTTTATGACCCTTATGTATTCAACATTTGTCTTGCTGGTTTTGAAAATGAAGCTGGCGACTGTGTCATCCAGTTTAAGGGTACATTGAATCGTTTGTGCATCCAATAACCTGAGAAACCGACTAATTTCCAAAACTTCATGCACCCCAACCTTTCGAGTATAGGCTTCCACTCTTGGGTCTATGTACGCTTCAAGAAAAGTCGCTATATGTTTTTCAAAATTATCCTTCTGTAAAGTGGTTCCATTGTTTGTCATAAACCCAAGATTAATTATCCTTTCCTGAGCGAAATCCAATAACGCCTTTTTTTGTTTAGTCTGGGATTGAGACACCATCTCATGGTCAAAGAACGTGTCTAGATTCCAAAACTTTGCCATACAATACGTAGCCATTTCTTCAATTTTCTCTTTTGACAAATACTTAGTCGTGTAAACGGAATGCATCTCATCAAAATTGTCCCAGTTAGTCTCAAAAATTAAACCTTGCGCATCAAGCTCTTTATAGAAGTCTGTGCCAGGAAAAGGCGTAGCAACACCAAAGGCTGCTCCTGTTAAACCAATTTCTTTGGCATAAACCGGAAACATCCGAATCTCTTCCTCAGTTTGATCGGGCAAACCTATAACGAATGTTCCGCCTGCTCTGCCGCCGTTTTCCCGTATGGTTTTAACTGCTTCACTGTGCACCTTACTGGTTATGCCTTTATTTGTTGACTTCAAGTCTTTAGCGTTGGGGCTTTCTATACCCATTTCAAATCGGCGTATGCCAACTTGACACATTTTCTTAACTATTTGAGGGTGCGCTGCCATGGCATCTGCTCTGACCAGAGCGCAAAACTCCATGTTCAAATCGTGTTTCGCCATCAAATCACAGAGGCGCTCGACATGTTTGGGGTTACCCATAAAGTGGGGGTCTGCAAACATGACGTTTACACGTTTTCTTCTATGATACTCTGACATTTCCAATAGTTCATTTAGAACGTTTTCCGGCGATCGGGTTCTTAAGCAACCTTGACTCATACTGGGTTCGCAACAGAAACTGCACATACCATTACAACCCCTATACATGGTTATCACGTCGCAGTCTGTTACGCGGTCTTGGCTTTTGTAAGAATATTGCCTCAAATAACGAGCGGGAAAAGAAAGTGCATCTAGATTTTCAATTGGTTTTCTTGCTTGGTTGTGAATGATTTTCCCGTTTTTCTTGTAAGAGAGTCCTAAAACATTCTCAGCAGACCCTGCTGATACGAATTCTTTGAAGGTTACTTCCCCTTCTCCACGCACAACAACATCAATCTGCGGGTGAGAGAGCATCAAATCAGGAACAGCCGTGGGGTGATATCCACCTACAACAACAGGTAAATTGTTTTGTTTAGCGATTTTTGCAAGCCATAAACTTTGGTTATGTTCAGTAGCAGACAAAGTGATACCGATAAGATCTGGGTTGTAAACTTTGAGGACGTCTGAGAATTGTCTATTGTCAAGTTCAAGATCCACTATATTAACTTGATCTACTACGTCTTTGAGGTTAGAAGCAATGTACTCTAAACCGATTGGTATCAAATCAAAAGAAAAACTCAAACCCTTTCTTCCAGCAGGTTTCACTAATAATATTCTCTTAAACGCCAACAGGGACACCAGATTAGCCATCGACAACCACAACATTACATAAAAATCAATCGTACTCAAGAATCCTTTTTAGCTAAGAAATGTTGGAAAAAAGAAGGGATCACAAGAAAATTTGAATTATTTTTAAACCAAGCTTTTAATCGGATATTCTTTTGTTGGGTCTTTGGTTAGGAAGGAGTAGACAGCAACTGCAACTAACTCGAGTGCAACAAACGCCAGCATCAAAGCAGTGTAGCTTTCAAACGTCCTTAGAACCAATCCACCCAAAATTGTTCCCAACGAAACCCCCAACGTGACAAAGACGGCGCTCATTGACATCATCGTTCCACGGACTTTGGATACTTGTTCCAAAGTTAAGTTGATGCTGCTAGGAGAACCCATACTGAAAATGAAGGACCCAACAAACATCAACGGAATGAGAACCATCAGGTTTGGGTTCGCCCAAAACGCAAGAGGCAAGAGGAATGGGCTAGATACAATCAGCGAGGCAACTAAGAGTCGCTTTCGCCCCACCCTGTTAATCAGGTATCCGCCTACAATACTGCCCAAGGCGAAGACCGCGACTGAAGCAAGCATGAGCACAACCCACACGTTTAGGGAGAGCAGAAATGTTTCTCTAAAAAACGACGGTATGTAAAAGACCCTCATAACCATTACAGCCTGACGAACCATGTTACCGACTAGGCATCCTACGGCTGAACGACTAAGAAAAACAGCTCCAAAACTAACTTTGAGATTTTGAGAGCCAATCTTAGCGACTTTTGGGCCACCTAAATACGCAGCAACTAAAGAAATGAGTGTTACTGGAAGTGCAAAGAACCCAAGAAAACTACGCCAACCTGTGACTGCGAAACCAATAGGAAGTGTAGGATCACTTAATGCCAAGTCTGTTGCGGAAAAGTTGATTATGACAAGCGCTGTGATGATGCTTGCAACCGGGGCAACTGCCAGAATAAAACCTGTTACGATAGGACGACGGTGTAAGGGCAGTACCTCACCTACCAGCGTGAACGTCATGGCAGTGACTATTATTGTTCCGATGCTTACGACGGAGAAAAATATTTGCATAGCAACCCAGTTGGGCGCAAGAAAGCAACCTAGTGTGCCAACTGCCACAGCGACGATGCCGAAGAGAAAGAGTTTGTCATGGCTAACCTTCGTACATAATGCACCCAAGAGAATGCCGCTAATGACCGCAGCGATGGTTGCGATGGCGACTAATTGGCTTCCAGCCGCAAGTAAAGGTGAAGTTCCAACTGGGATCGAGGGCTGATATCCGATTCCAAGGAAGGTTTGAGTCATATCGAGAAGGTATACACCGTTTAGGACTTCGATGAACCAAGTGGAGATATAAGCGATGATTAATGCTGGAATAACAAATTTTCCTGATCGGTTTAGGTACTGCAAGAGTCTTACCAAACCATTGCTTGAACTACTTTGAATATAGCTCTTTTCGTCCAGATGTATTGACTAACCTTAGTCAAGAACTCTGGACTA
>JAAZFA010000156.1 GCA_012511995.1 Thermoproteota archaeon
AGTTTTTCTTTGTTATCACCTTTAAGATTAAAGTCATCATTAGTGTTAATAACATCTTCTATTAACTCGTTAATTTTTCTATGAGAAATACTCATTTATACCCCCAGTAGTTTTAATATTCTTTCTGTGGCTCTATATCCACCATTTTCATCCATATAGTTAGTGCTATATTGCGAGAAAAAATGGACTCTTTCATATTCGGAATTTAATAAGGCTTTGAAATCTGCATCCATCTCATCAGCCATTGGTAATACTAAAAAATCATGTATAACTGCTTTTTCTTTGCCTGTCTTTGGCGATAGGCGTAAAACCCTTCCTAGACGTTGTACCCATTGTCTTACAACTGTGTTGCTAGCTAGTAAATAAGCTACCTCGGTTTGAGGTACGTTAAAGCCTTCGTCTAAAACACGTTTTGAAGTTAGTACTTGGAGCATATTGTTTGAAAACATATCGACAATATTTTTTAGTTTTTTATTATTCGAAGTTTCTTCAGCAGTGATTTGATGAAACTTCACTCCTTTATCTATTAATAATCGATTAACTTCGATCAGTTGATCTGGGTTTTTGTCGGTACAAAATATCAGTGCTCTTTGTATATCAGAGCTATCTTTAGGCAATAATTCAGCTAAGGTTGCTATTTTGTTTGCAGCGCTTTCAATAATCGCTCTACGCCTGATGCAAAGCGTTTTCCACATTTCTTTTTCATTAGAACCATCAGGATATTCAGAAGCAAAGGCGAGTTTTCTGATTTTCTCAGTTAAATCAATAAATTCATCTTCTTCAGTGGCATTTAAATTAACAAAATGCGCATAGTATTCATAATTAACTAAGCATGAACCAATTGCTTTATCTAAGCCGTACTCATACACCACACCCTGAAAGGTATCTAATAAGAATTTAGTGCCTTCTTCATCAAATTGTCTCTCATAGGTGGCTGATAACCCGAGTTTATATTTAAACTCAATTGGGAAGTTTTCCTGAGCACGTTTAGTACCAATATTGTGCACCTCATCCACTACGAGCATACTGTTAACATCGCTCAAAAGCGGTCGAATACTTTCTAAAAGCTCGCTGCTTAAAGCATCGTGAGTGATGATTGCTATTTCAACATCAGAGGCGCCATGTCTAATGTTTCTTAGTGCACTGCGTAGCTCTCTTCTAATCGTATTAGAATTTAAACCATTGGTATTAAGTGGATTAATTGAAAACTCTTTAATGTCGTCTTCCCACTGGTTCATTAGAGCTCTGGTGGGCACTGCGACCAATAGAAATAGACTACCGTATTCTTCTAAAACCTTGGTTGCAGCAATCAACGAAGTATAGGTCTTTCCACCTCCTGTGGCGATGGATAAGATGCCATGCTTGTTATTATCTAACCAGGCATTAACTGCATCACCTTGATGTGAGAACTCACCTGTTTTGTAGTTAATAAAGCTTGGGATTTTAAGCATGGGTTTTTCGAAAAGTAGTAAATTTTCATCATCGAGATTAGACTCTTGGTCTTCACGTATTTTTTTCTCTAGATGCGTTTTACCAATTGGTGCAAGCTTCTGAATGTGTTCTAAGGTTTCTTGGTTTAAAGGCAAGACATCGACATTGTCATAATTAGCAGACCATAGCTTGTCAAACCTTTGTTCTAGTTGAATAACTTTATATTCGGCATCATCGTTTTTCCAAGAACGATCTAAGGATAATTGCTCGAAGTTTTTACTTAAACCTCCTGTGGTGGCATTACTAGAGCCATGAATGGCTAACTTCCCATTAGGTGTGTTAAATAACCAAGCCTTGGTATGGAATAAACCGGCATCCATTAATGCGATTTTTATCTCTAATCTACCCAAAACAATTAAATAAGACAGCATAGTGATCGTTTTAGTGCGTAAAGAGTCTTCATCGATTAAAAAGTTGGGAAATAAAATATGGAAAAAGTCCTGATTTAATTCATGAGCATTTTTAATCGCATTTAAGTCCTTTTCAGTGAGAAAAGGACTAATGATAAAACGCATGGGGGTAGATTGATTGGAGTTTAAATAGGTTGAGATGGCCGTTGAAAGCTCAGCCAACAAACCACTAGTAAAATAACCAACCATGCAATCTAATGATGTAGAGACGCGTGCAACAGGGGCAAAAAGCTCCTTATCTATATCGACCTCAGAAGGAAAATAAATACTAGCTAAACTATCTAGACTCAATAATCCACGCCTCCGTCTAAAAAATTTTGTCTTTGTACAGAAAAGTTTAAATTATCTGTAAAGTGTTTTTGTTATTTAATTCTTAAAGTTCAAAGCTATTTTCATGACTTATTTATATTAGCAGTTACTTACAAATAAAAGCTAAAAAACAACTGCTTTAATCATAAGCACATTTTCAAATGGCGATGATATTAAAATAAACTATTTTAAGTTTAGTCATATAAGTATGTATGCCTAAATACGTACAAAAGGCTGATTTCCGTATTTCACAGCCATCAGCCTCAATCGTCTTGATGTACTTATTTATGACAGGTGATACACACCTTAGATTGACCATAGAGTTCATCAATATCTATGACTTCGTTTTCTTGGAGTGGGTTAGCTACTCTTCGAGCTTTGGCGCGTTCTAGTCTTTTTTCGTAATCAGCTTTAATTTGAGCAACTCTTTCTGGTTGTGCAAGCTCTTCTAAAGACTCACGCTCAGACCAAGTAAATGGACTTTGGTTTTCCATGGCTTGTTTTTCATAAGCTTTAGCTTCTTCAAAAGCTTCGGGGTGTTTTTCTAGCAAACCTACCCATTCAATCTTTCGTTGGAAGAAACAAAACGTGCAGCCACTACGTGAACGCCATTTATAGTACTCAGGCATTCCTAAGCCAGAGTATTCGAGAATGTTGATGATGTCTTGTTTGTCCATTCCATCTTCTCTAAAGGGTAGCTTAATTATTAGCTTGTCCTGAGAGGAACGGTAGCCTTCACGGTAGTCTTCGTCACCTCTAATGGCCACATAAGAATAAACTGTATAACCATCATTAAGATAGGGCTGCACCCAATCCTCAAATGGTTTTAGTTTCATTTTAATTGTGCACCAGCGAGCTTGAGGGGAGGGCAAGTAATTATTGTGTTGCATTAACCAAAAGTCAAAGTCACGATTTGGATTTATACGCAAAATAGGTTTGCCTAAGTACCCCTCAAGTTTAGAAAGGTATTCATATACTTCTGGTAGCTCTTTACCCGTGTCAGTAAAGAAGTAATCTATATCAATATCAGGATAATTATCTCGCATGTACACAGCAAGCGCCGCACTATCCTTGCCACCCGAAATGCCTAATACATGTTTAACTTTTTCCATTTTATTTCCTAGTTGTCTGTAGACAGCTCTAAACTTAACTCAAGTAATGCTGCTCTTAATATATTGATATCATGGTTATCGACTAACTGATTTTTAATGACTTCTTTGATTTCCTCAATAGACTCATGAGCATCAGTAGGTACAGAGAAATCAATGTCTTGATGGCTGTCTTTACCGTTAAAAGATGACATCACCACAAATGAACGCCTATTGCTAGGTTTACCTTTTAAGTGCGTATATAACTCTGCTTTTTTAAAGCCGTCGCATAGAACACCCAATTCGATAGTTGCTCGCTCTACATCTAAGTCAATCCAGTCACGTATAAGTTTATTAGCTGCTAAACCAGCAATACCTGCGATGTCATCGTCATTGTCTGGGTTAAAGTTTGATAACCTTGAAGCTAATGCATCAATCCTAAAATCACCAGTTACGTGGTTAACCGTCTTAGCTCTGCGATGTAGTGATTCTAAATCATCAGTAAGCGAATTGATTTGTAATGCTGTATAAAGCACATTGCTAAGCTTTTCAATAAGCTTAGGGTAGGCTTCTTCTAACGCCTTAAATGAATCAACTATAGGCGATAAGCTGTTTTCTGTTAACTTATCCACTGGGATTTTATAGAGTTTTACAATATCCTCAAAGATAAGCTTATTTGGATCGCTAGCGCTTTTTAATAGATCCCTAAGTCGCATAGTTTTTGGATCTAATTCCTTGGTTCTCATCACCCATGGGTTGAGCTTGTTAATAAAGGCAACCATTTTTCTAGAAATATCTAGAGTATTCGGTTGGGCATATCTAAAGGCTCTGAACGACTTGCTAAGTTCTTGATGTAATAGCTTTATATAATCTTGACGGCTTTCGCTCATGTCAATGTATTTGATTTCAATCTCACTAGACTCTTTAATCAAATAGTCCACAAATAACTCATCAATTTCCGGCAGGTACATTCCCTGTAAGTATGAGGCGATATTTCCCTCTTTGCTTAAAATGTAAGTCAAAAACAGGATGGAATGTAAGCCTTTTTTGATGCCGTAGGGTGTGCGTTCCCAAAAACTATAAATTTCTTTGAGGCTACACTTGTTTTTAGGAGCCAAAAACTTATCAGTGTCTTCCCAAAGTCTTAATAGCGCTTTATCTTCAGGTAAGTCGAAATAATAATAATCGCTATCTGGGTGTTTTTTATGTACCCCAGTTTGTTCAAGTAAGATTTTGTACAGTCCCCAATCTGCAGGGTATTTGCCTTCTTCAAAGCCTAAGTCTTTTTTATCTTGACTCAAAGTCATTCGACGTAATAAAGCATTAACAGCACCATTAGCGCTACCCGATGGTTTGTTATTATTAAGTAACTCTGTCTGTAAGTTGGGTGATTTGTTAAATGCTTTTGTCGCTAGGTCAGAGGTGATTCGACTCATCGCAGCATCACTAACTCTGCCAATGGATTCGTTTGTCCACCAATCTAATTCACCTTTAAGCTTTACTATGATGTCCCTGATAGCAATGCTTAAGTGGTTTTTTCTGTTCTCTATCTCATTGCGAGCAATTCTGTCACCCATAAGGCTAGGGGTGTTTTTCTCAATCCATTCTAAAGCGAGCAACTCTCTAGCTTGTTCGTTCACTAGATCAAAATATGATGTAACGCTAAGAACAACAGGTTTAGTGGCATCAAAGTTATCTCTAGCTTCTAATAAAGATTTTGCCTCTTCGTATTCTGTTTGGTCTTGCGGAACAAGAATCATCCACGCACCAAATTTAGAGTTGTCTAATTTTAGTGTTCTTAAAAGACTCTTGTCTTTCCAAGATTTAAAGGGAATTAGTGTTAAGCTCATCCATCGTGATGTACCTGTATCGTGATAATGTTTCTTGGCAACAACAGGTTGGAAAGATGCAATTTTGTTTAGTCTAGAGTAATCAATATTGGTGACTTGCTGAAGTGCATCGTTGAGCGCAGCATTAATGTTGAAATCACTACCATCAAATAATACATAACCACTTTTATCGTAAGACTCCCTTATAAGCGATAGATCGCAAAGTTGCTTCAGAGTGTTTTTTATTGTAGTTGGCTTAATCTCGTTGTTTGAGATTAAAAACAACGCTTCAATGAGGGCTTTAGACGCAACTAATCCTGTGTTGCCTTTAAAGATTTCTAATAAGGAAATCAGCTTTAGGGTTGTCGCGGCGACCTTAACGTCAATTTTTGTGATGCTTGCTTGTGCATAGAGCCTGTCAAGCACCTCTTGAGCCAAGAGCCAACGACGAGAGTCTGTAGAGCGTGATAATAAAAAATCAAAGTTGTATTGTATGTAATTCCAGAAACTGTCAATGCCATAGAGAGTGTGTTTATCAAACTCTGTAGACTCTAAAAAGTCTTGAAAACTACCAGGTTCCTGCGAACTTAAAAAGGTGAAAATACTTCTTTGGTTTTGACCAAAATCCTTTAGTGATAAAGGTCCGAGTAATAAAGCCACGATAGGGTTCAGAGGCCAACACTTTAGAAGTAATGTTTTATAGTTCTTTTCACTGATGCGACGGTTTTTAATAATGGTCTCGATTGTTTCGTTTGTTAGTTTATTGCTTGTCGTTGGCTTATGGTCTGAAAAAATTGATTGACCAATCAAGTCCAACTTCTCCTCATTTGAGGTGTCAATAACTAGATCAAAGAAACGTCCGTGGATTTTGTACCACTCGTTTTGCGTTTTTTTATTTAGTGAAGAGGCATACTCAATAAAGCTTTGATGCAGAATGCCAATGAAAACGAACCTACCATCACTATTATTTGCGAGTTCAGCAATTTGTTGTAATACATATATGTCATGCTGTTTGGATGAAACAGTGCTTTCTAAAAGCTTCCCCATCTCATCAATAATGAGCACTAGGCCATCGCCTTTTGAAGTTTCGGTCTCGATGCGATCTAGAATTTGAGTGGCAACAGGTTCACACTCTAGTGCCTTACTAAGGAGTACGAGGGGTGAGGTTGGCTCACCAATAATTGAAATTAGTTTGCGCTTGTGCTTTAGAGAAAGGTAATTATTGTTTTTTAATTCTTTATTGCTTATTTTTTTTGCGCAAATTTCATAATTAGTCTTGTTAGTGGGCGCTAATAGTTCTGATAAAAATAGTGCAAAACTAGACTTACCAGAACCATAGGGCCCAGTAAAAGTAAATGCCCCTTGGCCATTTAAACTTGCTTCAACAATATGCTCTAAGTTTTCTTGGTTAGAGGGGGATAGGATAAAGTTTTCTAAGAAGTTACTATTACCTTTATCTAACTTCAAGTTCATCGATTTCTTGAAGTTACTGTTTATGCTTACGTAGTCTTTAAATTTCATTGTTATATGACTCTTTAATTAACTTGTTGCACTTACTATCTAGCTCTTCAAGTGTTATTTTTGCACTTAGTTGAAGTTGTCTATTTCCCGCTGTCTCTGACCATTCAACTTGACCGTCAAATAAATGGATAGAATTGTATATGTACTCAACGATGCTATTTTCATCGAGTAGGAAAACTCGACCTGGACTGAGTGGCTTGTAAGCTATGTTGTTTAAGGCTAATGTATGTTGAGTTTTATGTGACTCTTTCCAAAATTTAAATAAAGCGCCCCAAAACACAATGGCAGGTAAGGTTTGTTTAGCACCTCTATTAAAAGAGAAGAAGCCTTGCTTATGAATAGGAACAATAAGACCAAGCTCAGTAAGTGGCGATTCTATAGCGTCATCATTATTTTGTGTTGTTCTATACATATAAAGTCTTACAAAGCACTCTACATCTCTCTTTAGAGTGTTCGAAGAGGGTTTCTCATAATCAGAGTCAACGCAGAATTTCTCAACCTCATTCTGAAGTGTTTTGCGGTCGAGGTTGAGCGAGTTGTTGATATTAAAGAACCAATAATAGGTTAGTAATCGTGGATTAGTTGCTAATGAATAATGAATAATCCATAAGGTAATAGGATTTTCCATATAAGGGTCTAAGCCGTCATCTGCAAAAACTTTTCTTGCGAAGCTTGTTAACTTGTTTTTCTTATCAAGAAGGTTAGTCACATTACACCAGTGACGCATAGAGCTAACCATGTTTTTACCTACGCCGAAAGTGGCAATAGAGTCATTTGCGGAAAAAACATCTCTTGCGTTAAGATCATTGTTTTCGGCTTTAATAAGCGCGTCATAGCTTTTCTTTAGCCAGCCATAGCGTAGTGGGAACGTGTCGTGTCCAGAAAATGTGGGCTTTGTGTCACGTTGATCAGGTAAGTTTAACATGGATTTTACTTAGTTTAAAATTAAAGTAGCTGACAAAAAAGAGAGAACTTTTTTATTGGACCATTGTTCCAAAAGTATAATCGATTCTATATAATAAATCATATGATTTTACTGTTTATTCTTACAGCTCAAATACACATTAATACTTACTAAAACTTTGGATTAGTCCTAACTCTATGATTTATTTAGATAATAATGCAATGACTCCTTGTGACCCTGAGGTCATAGAGCTAATGAAAAGTTCGCTCTCTAGTAGTGTTCTTGGTAATCCGTCTTCGAATCATGCGTTTGGATGGCGAGCTAATGAACGTTATGAGCTTGCTAAAGAAATTATTGCTGATGTGTATAACGCTTTGCCTGATGATGTGATTTTTACGTCTGGCGCAAGTGAGGCTAATAACCATGCAATTTTAGGAGTGGTTCAAGCAGCAATCTTGAACAAGGTAAAAAGAA
>JAAZFA010000157.1 GCA_012511995.1 Thermoproteota archaeon
CCATATTTGTTGTGTAGCATTTCCATTTCGTCTACGACTCGTTTAGCACTGCGTACACGGTATCCTCTGCCGAACATGCGTACTGTGCTACAGAAGTCACACCATTGGACGCATCCTCGGCTTGTGACTAATGGAAAAATGGTTTTACCCATACGGTGGAATGCGTCTATAGGTAGTAGATGGTAAGCTGGGCTTGGGAGACTGTCGAGGTCGTTTAGGAAGGGCCTGTCCGGTTCTCGGCTGATTTTTCCGTCTGTACCACGAAAAGTGATACCTAGGATTCCCTTAAAGTTCTGTTTGTTCTCTAAACGTGATAATAATTCAGTGAATGTATTTTCGCCTTCGCGTCTGACTATGACGTCGATTGCGGGACATTCATTTAGGGCATTTTCATCCCAAAAAGTTACGTGTGATCCGCCGATCATGGTGGTCACGTTTGGGTGTACTTCTTTGGATGCTGTTAGGATTGCTTTTGCTTGGTTGTAGAGTAGTGTGGTTGAGGTTACGCCGATTACATTTGGGGTGTGCTGGCTGATGCGGTTTTTGAATGCTTCAACTGTGAGTTTTTCGGCTTGGCAGTCGATTACGTTGACTTCATGTCCTGCTTGTTCTGCGACGGCGCCAAGATATGCAATGCCTAGTGGGATGAATGGTGGGTGTGAATGGGCATTTAGTGGATATGGTGGATTTACAAGTGTAACTTTCACGTTCTTAGCCCCAATATTTGACTGCTTAGACGTTAAAACGCCATATAACGTTTACGATGAAACTGCCTGGTACAGGTTTCGATTATGGATTGTTGCGGGGACTGTGTTTGGTTGATGCTTTTGTATACCGATTGATAACTTGTTAAAGTCAACGACGTTTTTTCTCTTAACCACATATTTAAATCAGCAGTAGTAGATTCAATTCTCGATAGAATTAAACTGATAGGCGGTACCTACCCACATCAGTGTAGTCTCACCAACCTTTTTTAAGCATTAAACCTCATGCTCCCCAATTGTTGTAGGGCGTCATGCCAACTACGTTCTCTTAAATCTGTCAAGTGGCCTATAACCTGATATGATGTAAGGGGTAGCCAACCGCTTGGTGTGTTTGGTTATTAACAGATGAGAGTAGGCGTGTATTTTTCTATCCCTGAAGCTTTTGCCCAGTTCGATTGTACCTGTGGCTGCCAAGAAATTGGCGCCTGTTCATTAGGTGCTGTTAAGTTTCAGTTATGTTTAAGCAGGGTTCATTAGTATTAGTAATAAGGTTAAGGTAGGTAGCGGGTTTTAGGTTCGCACTTTTATCTATGACATGTTTGGATAGAAGAGGCTTTATGTTTTTACAATAATAGGCGGTAAGGCATAAACAGAAAAACCTAAGAGAGGATTCACATAAAAAAGGAAGAATTTTTTATTGTTTAATTTGTGCAAGTTTCTCTGTTTTCAGGACTTCCTCACACAATTTTGGGTTCTCCCGCAGAACCTTCGGGATATAGTTGCATGCTGGGTCAGAAGCAAACAGGTCGCCTGTGTAGAATTCGGCGCGTGTCCTGCAACCACCACAGATTTCACGGTATTCGCAGTAGCTGCATCTGCCTTTAAGGTTATTTTTGTCTCTTAGTTTGAGGTGGAATTCGCTTTTCTGCAAATTAGCCCATGCATCACTTAGCTTGGTTTCTTTTACGTTGCCTACTCGATAGCCTTCATGGAAGCCACAACTGCGGTAATCACCATTTTCGGTGATACCGATGTAGTTACCGCCAATCGTACATCTGCCGAGATATCCTTCGTTGAACCAGTCCCAGAAATCAACAGAGTTTTTCTGTTTTACTATGCGGGCATAGAAAGGTGAGTAAACATTTACTTTGACTTTTCCGTAAAGCCGACGTTGGATTTCATAGATTTCGTTAAATGCTACTTCATACTGCTCTGGAGTTGGGGCTATGTCTTCCATATGTTCGCTTGCTCGTCCGACTGGGACAAGGTTATGGTAGACAACTGACCGAGCGTGATAGTCTTCAGCTAACTTTGCTGTGTGGGCCATTTGGTGAATATTGTGCTTGGTCATGGTTGTAACTAAGCAATCGAGTAAACCAACACTGCTCAACTTTTGCATGGCATGTAAGGCTTTGTCGTAGCCACCTGGACGCCTAATTTTGTCGTTTGTGTCCCGTTCACCATCTAAGCTGATAGCTGTTTTAACATTATATTTGGTTAATTTATTAAACCGATCTTCATCCCACACATACCCGCTTGTTATTAAACTAACATTAAGCCCATGTTCCTTCTCTGCGTATTCAATAATTTCCCAGATATCTGGGCGAACCAAGGGTTCTCCGCCGCTGATTCCAAACCATTGTGAACCGAAATCAGCTATTTCGTCAACCATATGCTTTGCTTGTTCCGTATTCAGTTCTTGGTCTTTAGCGTAATCTTTGATGTAACTGCAATAGGTACAAGAGCCAACGCAGTTGCGGGTACAGCGCCAAACAACCATAAACAGCGGGGTTGTCGTAGGATTCATTTAATTCACAGTGGAGAATAGACTTAGCTAGTCGATATAAAATTTACTCTGATACAAACTACTTTTCTGCTTATTCATTGCAAGAGCATTTAACAAGCCAAGCAGAGTCTTCATTTAGGTATTCAAAAGTTGAAGTTGATGTTTTTCGCTTGTATTGCAGGCATCCTTCCACAGCAAAAACTGCAGTAGCCATACCTGTGATAAGGATTAATAGGAAGAAGAAAACTTTTCAAAGTTTTCAAAATTGAAATGAATAAAAAATATCAGTAGCTCGATTATTAAAATTACTAAAAAGACAATAGTATAAATCCACATTTTTGGAACGAGTTTACGACCTAGCCAAACTTCCCTTAAGCGATGCTTTTTTCTTCACCGTATACTTGCCATACTCATTTTTTGCCAAGTATCCAGCGTTCTCAAGTTTTTGCAGATGCCTATACGCTACGCTTGGGCTACTCAAATTAATGCTTTTCATAACGTCGTGGGTCCTACTGGCTTGTTCTTTTTGACAACATAAAGGTATACACGTTTAACGTTATTCTTTCTGGTTCTACTTTTGTCTCTTTCATTTCTTTGTTCTTGAATAAGTTCTAGATTAGTGGTTTTAGCCGTATTAGTTTTATCTAAATCAGCATTAATGCCTGCTGGCTAATTCTATGTATTTGCATAAATACAAAATAGGTCATATCAAATATGAAATGTTACTCTTTTATCGTTGCTCACCTGCTTTCGAATGAGACTGCTCAGCTTTACAGGATATAACCTGGTTTTTTTTATCAAAAAGCACTATGTTATCACTAATAAATTCAAGCGCTCGCCTATAAAATTAAACGATTATAAGTAGATATATTTTTACTTAGCTAATTATACATGTACAAACTGTTTTTTTTGAAAAAGAAACATTTAGAGCTCTCATGTATGGTTGAAAAGTTAAGATTGGAGTAGCAAAATCGCTTTTGCCAAATCACCATCAGCTTCAATTAAAGCCTCTTTGGCTCGTTGCAAACTTTTTCCTGTCTGGTCGGCCACTAGTTGTATGTCTTCTTCGCTGAATGCTTGCTTAGCCGGCACAACAGTTCCAATTCGACCTGAAGGTGCCTGTTCGCTCACTTGTCCACCGATAATCTGATACATTTTTTGTCCTTGAACCTGTAAGATTGCTACTTCGGGCGCGTCGATAACTATGTCTTTATCTAAGGTTCGAATGATGACTTGTTGGACATCCGCAACACTATTCATATTCATGCCCATGCGTTGCATCATACGCTTTTGCTCTCGGGGATTCATACGTCTATGCATGCTAATTCTCCTTTATTCTTATTCTACATTTCAACTTGATATACTTAACTTCCTTTTGTGCCATGTCTGGTTTTGACTGCAACACCAGTCCTAAAAGCTCCAATTTCATTACTAGCTAACAGAGTGCGGCCAACAGCTAATAAGCCGCGATTTTCATCAACGACGATCACTTCGTCTTTAGCACCTATCTCCTCATCTACTTCGACTACATGGACAGCGAAGACATCTCCTCCTCTCGCAATATAGGGCGCTATGTCGTTTCTGACAGTGATAAAACATTTGGCTTCCGGGATATTATTGGTGATAATTTCTGCAGCTTTGATACTTAGTGATAGTCGTCCGTCAGTGGGTCGCAGGGTTGCGAGGCGCTCGCCGTTTAGATTGATATATCGGATTCTACCTGTTCTAGGGGACAGCTGTATCTCAATGTTGTCGGGGAACAACTTAGCTCCGACACCTTTACCGAATTGGTAGTCGGTGATGGTTCGTACCTTTGCTTTTGCGTTTTCCACTGTTATCCACCATGCGTAGGTTGAAGTAATTTCGACAAGTATAAACATAACAAGATAATAAAGTCACTGAAAGGTGTCTATTTAAGATGAGATGCGAAGTTTGCGGGCGTAAAATACATACAGATCCCGTGAAAGCAGTTATTGAAGGCGCACAATTGACTGTCTGTGTTGAATGTTCTAAGCATGGTAAACTCGTCTACGAAGACGTC